>JAJPZP010000116.1:0-325 GCA_021204285.1 Lachnospiraceae bacterium
ATTTTACATATATTATCAAAAAGTACAAGAGATATTTACACAAACGTTTTCTTTGCGTGTTGGAGTTCTGTTGCAGACTTTGGAAAGGAGAAAACATGTCTTTAAAAAAAATTGCGGAGATGGCGGACGTATCTGTCTCCACCGTCTCAAGAGTTCTGAATAACGCCTCGCCTGCCTGTGCATCGCGTGAGACGCAGGACCGTATCTGGGAAGCGGCGCATGCGATCGGCTATGTGCCGAACGAGACAGCCCGGAAACTGAAAAAAGCGGAGAAAATGCCGCTCGAAACACGTTCTGTCACGATCGTTATGGCACGCGTCGCTTG
>JAJPZP010000116.1:335-9270 GCA_021204285.1 Lachnospiraceae bacterium
TTACGAGCTGTTTCGCAGCCTGGAGGTCGAGCTGATGAAGCAGAGCATGGTGATCGGACAGATCCTCTACGCCGAGGAATCGCTTGCGGAAAGTCCGGCGGAAACAGACGGCTTCATTATCCTCGGGCGCTGTTCCCGGCAGCTGCTGGAGCGTATCAGTGCCAGCAACCACAATATTGTCGGTATCTGGCGCAATTCGATGGATTTTGACGTCGACGAGGTCATCTGCGACGGTGAGAAGGCTGCTGAACTTGCGATGAATCATCTTCTTTCACTCGGACATCGACGGATTGCCTACATCGGCGACTGCTCTTATGAGAGCCGCTATGTCGGCTACTGCAATACGCTGTTCCGAAATCACATTTCGATGGATTACAGCCTGATCCGTCCGACCGATCAGACGAGGGAGCAGGCGGGAGCGGCCTTCCGCGAGCTTCTTGAACAGAAAACCTCGGGGAAAGCGGATTTTTCCGCCGTGTTCTGTGCGAACGACGCGACGGCGGTGCGCGTGCTGGAGATCCTGGCAAAGCAGAAAAAGAAGTTGCGCGAGTCAGTTTCTGTGATATCGATCGATGACATTGAAGAGGCGCAGAATACGAGACCCTTTCTCACGACAATTCGTATTCCACGCGAGGAGATGGCGCATATGGCGGTGCTGCTCCTGCTCGACCGGATCACGCGGGAGCATAAGGAACCGGTGCGGATTGAGTTCCCGTGCAGGATTGTGCAGAGGGAGAGCTGTTATCGCTGTGCGGCGACTTGATTTTCTGCATTGCAGGGGCTAAGATAGGATACGGATGGAGGAGAAGTCGATGTTCGGAGAATGCCATGCCCATATCATTATGGACGGAATTAATTACAAAGCGGCGGTTGCCCTGCATGAAACGGGTGTCTGTGAGGCTGCGGTCCGCCGGAATCTGGAGGCGTACCGGACTGCAGGCATTACCTTTGTGCGCGACGGCGGCGATGCACATGGCGTGTCAAAGCGCGCAAGGGAACTCGCGTCGGAGTACGGGATCGACTATCGCACGCCGGTCTTCGCCATTCATAAGAGGCATCATTACGGCGGTATCGTGGGTCTGCCCTTTGATGACTGGAAAGAGTACGAAGCGCTGGTGAAGCGAGCGAAGGCGGAAGGGGCGGATTTTATCAAGATTATGGTCAGCGGAATCCTGGATTTCTCCCGTGCGGGCGTATTGACGGAGGAGGGACTCGATCGGGAATCCATCCGGCGGATGATTGATACGGCACACGACGCGGGAATGGCGGTTATGGCGCACTGCAACGGCGACCGGGTTTGCTTTGACACGCTGGAGGCGGGCGTGGACAGCCTGGAGCATGGTTTTTTCATGGAAGATGAGACGCTTGCGCTGCTTGCGGAGCGCGGGACAGCCTGGCTGCCGACCTTCGCGCCGGTGACCGGTCTCCTCGGACATGACCGCTTTCCGGAAGCGGAGGTTCGAAAAAACATCGCCATGCAGGCGGAGCGGGTGGAAAAGGCGGCGACGTTGGGGGCGCATATCGGCCTTGGCAGCGATGCCGGAGCCTGGATGGTGCCACATGGGCAGGGAACCGCCGATGAATACCGGGAATTGCAAAAGGTAGGCGTCTCCGATCAGAGCATTCAGGAGACAGAGGAGCAGATACGAAGCGAGTTTCGCAGGTGACTTTTATTCTAATTCCAGGAATGCTTACCCATTGAGAAACAGTGTGCACAGGTCAGCGAACGTGTCAATGACATAGTCTGCCCGCTGTACTTCCCCATATCCATAGGAGGCGAAGCAGAAGGCGGCCCCGGCTTCTTCCGTCGCAACGCGGTCCGCGTCGATATTGCCGACATAGACTGCTTTCTTCAACTGATAGCGATCCATGATCAGGCGGATGTTCGGCCCTTTGACAAGTCCGGTGTCCGCCGGGCATATATGATCTCTGATAAAGGGCGTCAGCCCGGATTTCCCCAGAAATGTCTCAATATAGCCGGCCTGGCAGTTGCTGACGATGAACAGCGGAATCCGCGCTGCAAGCGTACGGATGGTGTCGGCAACACCGGGATAGAGCATGTCGCGTCGGTTTTCAAGCAGACGCTTTCCCTGATATTTCATACATTCTTCAATCAGAGTATAGCGATCATTCGGTGCAAGATCCGGAAAGACTGCATCAGCGATTTCCGGTATGGGTCGCCCGAACAGACCGCGCAGCTGCTCCGCGGTGACATGAGGAGAATCCATGCCCCGGGCAGTGATGGCGTCATTGTAACCGTCGGCTGCCGCGGGTGTCGCATCCCAGAGCGTGCCGTCTACATCGAGAATGATACCGTCTGTCTTCATATCCGTGCTCCCTTCTATGTGTTAATCATTCTACAAAAAACATTGAGGAAAATCAAGTAGCTGTGGTATACTGGACTCTGGAGCAGGAGATGGACGAATGTTGGAACAGATTGTAAGGCCGTTGCTTTCGTGGTATGATGAACATGCGCGCACGCTTCCCTGGCGGGAGGAGCCGACGCCCTATCGGGTGTGGGTGTCGGAGATCATGTTGCAGCAGACGCGCGTGGAGGCGGTAAGGCCTTATTTTGAACGCTTTTTGCATGCGCTGCCAGATGTGCGGGCGCTGGCCGCGTGTCCGGAGGACGAACTTCTGAAGCTCTGGGAGGGTCTTGGCTACTACAATCGCGCGCGGAATCTGAAGCGCGCCGCGCAGATCATAGTGGAGGACTATGACGGGCAGTTCCCCGCGGATTATGAGACGCTTCTTGCGCTTCCGGGTATCGGCAGCTATACGGCGGGAGCCATCGCCTCGATTGCGTTCGGAATTCCGGTACCGGCGGTTGACGGCAATGTGCTGCGCGTGCTCTCACGGCTTATGGCGAGCTATGAAGATATCCGAAAGCAGTCGGTGAAACGCGTGTTTGAGCAGCAGATCAGGGAGATTATTCCGACGGACAGAGCGGGGGATTTTACGCAGGCGCTGATTGAGATCGGAGCGCTCGTCTGTGTGCCGAACGGAAAGGCGAAATGCACGGAATGTCCGCTTGCCTCGCTGTGCAGGGCGTGTGCGCTGGGTGGGGCGGACGAGCTGCCGAAGAAAAAGCAGCCGAAAGAACGCCGGATTGAGGAGCGGACGGTGCTGGTTCTGCGGGAGGGAAGCCGCGTGGCGATCCGCAGGCGCCCGCAGAAAGGACTGCTGGCCGGACTCTATGAGCTGCCGAATCTTGAGGGACATCTGACGGAGCGTGAGGTTCTGGAAATTCTTCGAAAATGGGGACTTTTTCCGCTGCGTATCCTTCCGCTCGCCGATGCGAAGCATGTTTTCAGCCATGTGGAGTGGCATATGAGCGGCTATGCGGTGAGCCTGGAGGAGACAGATGATATGGAGAAGAACGGCCTGCTTTTTATTGAAGCGGAGGAGACGCAGGAGCGCTATCCTATCCCGGCGGCTTTCGCGGCTTACGCAGGATATATGAACATTATACTCGGACAGGAGAAATACGAGGAGGAGAAAGAGCATGTTTGACAGTGTAATCATTGGAGCCGGGGTGGCCGGTTCTGTAGCGGCCAGGGAGCTGGCGGAGTCGGGAAGGAACGTACTTGTGCTTGAGCAGCGCAGCCATATCGGCGGCAACTGCTATGACGAGCCGGATGAGCACGGGATTCTGGTTCATCGCTACGGTCCTCATATTTTTCATACGAAGGAGCAGCGTGCTTATGACTACCTGTCCCGTTTCACAGAGTGGTACGCCTTCGGCCATGAGGTTGTGGCGAATGTATACGGAAAGCTGATTCCGGTGCCCTTCAATCTGAACACGCTGCACATGGTCTACGCTGAGGAGAAGGCAGACGAACTTGAGAAGAAGCTGATCGGAGCCTTTGGCGAGGGAAGCCGCGTGCCGGTACTGAAGCTGCGCGAGCATGAGGATCCGCAGATCCGTGAGATCGCGCAGTTTGTCTACGAAAATATTTTCCTTCATTATACCATGAAGCAGTGGGGACAGACGCCGGAGGAGATCGATCCGGCTGTGACTGGGCGTGTGCCGGTGCTGATTTCTCATGACAACCGTTATTTCCAGGAACCATACCAGGGCATGCCGCTGCACGGCTACACCGCGATGTTTGAGGCGATGCTCGATCACCCGAAGATTACAGTGCAGACGGGCGTGGACGCACGTGAGCGCATTTCCATCCGGGAACAGGAGGTGTTGCTGGACGGCGCGCCCTTTGCGGGGGAGGTTATTTATACAGGTCCGCTGGATGAGCTGTTTGACTGCCGCTTTGGCCGGCTGCCCTATCGTTCGCTGCGCTTTGATTTCGAATATTTTGACCAGGAGGATTTCCAGGGACACAGCGTGGTAAACTATACGGTGAGCGAGGATTTTACGCGAATTACGGAGTTTAAGTATCTGACCGGACAGAAGGCGCCCGGGACGACGATTGTGCGGGAGTATCCCTTTGCCTACACAGGCGCAGCGGGCGAGATACCCTATTATTCGATTGCAAACGACGCAAATCAGGCGCTGTATGAGCGCTACCTGGCGCTGCTTGGAGGAGTCCCGCAGGTATATCTGCTGGGCCGTCTGGCAGAATATAAATACTATAATATTGATGCGATGGTGCTGAAGGCGCTGGAGCTGACAGAAAAGATAAAGAGTACGAGAGAGGTGTAAGAATGAAACTGTTATCCATAGCGGTGCCCTGCTATAATTCGGAAGGCTATATGCGCAATTGCATCGAATCCCTGCTGCCGGGCGGGGAGGACGTGGAGATCATTATCGTGGACGATGGCTCCACGAAGGATCGGACGCCCGAGATTGCGGACGAGTATGCCGCGAAATATCCGGGTATCGTCAAAGTCGTCCACCAGGAGAACGGTGGACACGGCGAAGCGGTCAACACCGGTCTGAAGCATGCGACCGGCGTCTACTTCAAGGTTGTGGACAGCGACGACTGGCTCGACAGGGAAAATTATCCGAAAGTACTGGAGCGTCTGGGGGAGCTGGTGCGTACCGGACAGCCCGCGGACATGGTGCTCTGTAATTATATTTACGATAAACAGGGAGTAAAGCATAAACGGACAGTGCGTTATACCTCAGCGCTGCCGCAGAATGTGGTGTTTACCTGGAAGGATGTAAAGCATTTTCATCTGGGACAGTATATCCTGATGCATTCCGTCATTTACCGTACGCGGATGCTGCAGGACTGCGGGATGGAGCTGCCGAAGCATACTTTTTACGTGGACAATATTTTTGTCTACTATCCGCTGCCTCATGTGAAGACGCTTTACTATATGGATGTTGATCTCTATCATTATTATATCGGGCGTGCAGATCAGTCTGTCAATGAGCAGGTGATGATCAGCCGGGTTGACCAGCAGATTCGTGTCAATAAGATCATGATTGATCAGTATGATATCGGTAAGATCCGGAACAAAAAGCTCCGGAACTATATGGTCAGCTATCTGAATATTATGATGACGGTGTCCTCGATCATGCTGATTCGCTCCGGCACGCCGGAGAGCCTCGCGAAGAAAAAGGATCTCTGGCAGTATCTGAAGAAGACGGACCGTCGCCTCTACTATCGCCTGTATTTCAGTATTTTCGGACGTTCGATGAACATTCCCGGCAAGGGAGGGCGCAAGGTGTCCGTCGCGCTGTACAAGCTGGCGAACCGTGTGATGGGATTCAATTAAAACAGTTGCCAAACGCGCTGGCGTATGGTAGACTGTCTGCGGTCAGTTCGAGACCTTCCTGACCAGAAAAACAAAACTAAAGGAGACAACTGAATATGAAGGGAAAAAAGACACTGTTCCTGACCCAGGCCGCGCTGATTGCGGCTGTCTACGTGGTACTCTGCGTGGTGTTCGCACCGATCAGTTACGGGGAGATCCAGGCGAGGATCGCCGAAGCGCTGACAGTTCTGTCGTATTTTACACCGGCAGCGATACCGGGGCTGTTTATCGGCTGCCTGTTGTCGAATGTCATCGGCGGAAGCATCCTGCCGGATGTGATCTTCGGCAGCATCGCAACGCTCATCGGAGCGATCGGTACCTGGAAGCTGCGTGGGCATCGTTTTCTGGCGCTGCTGCCGCCGATTATCGCGAACACGCTGATTGTGCCTTTCGTCCTGCGCTATGGTTACGGGACGAATCTTCCGATTCCGTTTATGATGCTGACGGTCGGCATCGGGGAGATTCTTGCGATCGGAGTACTGGGGAGTATCCTGCTGAGCTTGCTGATTCGCTATAAGGGTGTGATCTTCCGCCAATAATCATTTTTTCATTTTGGAGTCAAAGATCAGGCTCGCGAGATAGCCGAATACGAGCGCCGCACAGGTGCCGGCGGAGCCGGCGGTGAAGCCGCCCTTGAAGACGCCGATCAGCCCTTCTTCGTCTACGGCGGTCTTTACACCTTCCCACAGGACGTTTCCGAAACCGGTGAGCGGTACGCTGCCACCGGCGCCTGCAAAGTCCAGGAAGGGTTTGTAGATGCCGATCGCGCCGAGAATTGCACCTGTGCAGACCAGCAGCACCATGATGCGTCCGGGCATGAGCTTTGTCTTTTCCATCAGAATCTGGACGAGTGCGCAGATCAGTCCGCCGATCCAGAAAGCGTTGATATAGTCCATCGTATCACCTCTTTCACAGTGTTTCCCATGGACAGAAAAATATGTAGAAGCGGTGAAAAAACTGTTGACACCAAAAAGCCGCTATGATAAGATATTCAAGTCGCGAAGCAAGGCGGCATGCAGGCTGCTGTGGCTCAGTCGGTAGAGCGTCGCATTGGTAATGCGGAGGTCACGGGTCCGATTCCCGTCAGCAGCTTAGTGTGAGAGCAGGAAAACCTGAAATGAGGGTTTTCCTGTTTTTGCATATGACATGACTTCTCCTTGTTCGTACATACTAATTAAAATTTAGTTTTCGACCGAGGAGGAGCCTGCTATGGAAAAGGAAGTCGTTTCCAGAAATTTTATCGAGACGGAGATTGAGAAGGATCTCGCGGAAGGGGTATATGACACGGTGCATACCCGTTTCCCGCCGGAGCCGAACGGCTATCTGCATATCGGACATGCGAAGTCGATTCTGCTGAACTACGGGCTTGCGCAGAAATATCACGGAAAGTTTAACATGCGATTTGATGATACGAATCCGACAAAGGAACGGACAGAGTTTGTGGAGGCGATCAAGAAGGATATCCAGTGGCTCGGTGCGGACTGGGAAGACCGGCTGTTTTTTGCGTCTGATTATTTCCAGCAGATGTACGAGGGTGCGATAAAACTGATCAAAAAGGGTAAGGCTTATGTGTGCGACCTCTCCGCGGAGGAAATCCGCGCGTACCGCGGAACGCTGACCGAGCCGGGAAAGGAGAGCCCTTACCGGAATCGCAGCGTAGAGGAAAACCTCACGCTTTTCGAAAATATGAAGAACGGCGTCTACGGGGACGGCGAGAAGGTGCTGCGCGCAAAGATCAATATGGCTTCTCCCAATATGAACATGCGCGACCCTGTCATTTATCGCGTGGCGCATATGACGCATCACAATACCGGCGATAAGTGGTGCATTTATCCGATGTACGATTTTGCCCATCCGATCGAGGACGCGATCGAAGGAATCACGCACTCGATCTGCACGCTGGAGTTTGAGGATCACAGGCCGCTTTACGACTGGGTTGTGCGCGAACTCGAGTATCCGCACCCGCCCAGACAGATTGAGTTTGCGAAGCTTTACCTGACAAATGTTGTGACCGGCAAGCGCTATATCAAGAAGCTGGTCGAGGACGGTACGGTGGACGGCTGGGACGATCCGCGCCTGGTGTCGATCGCTGCACTGCGCCGCCGGGGCTTTACGCCGGAGTCGATCCAGATGTTTGTGGAACTCTGCGGCGTGTCCAAGAGCCAGAGTTCGGTCGATTACGCGATGCTGGAGTACTGCATCCGCGAGGATCTGAAGATGAAGCGCTCCCGCATGATGGCGGTTCTGGATCCGATCCGGCTTGTTATCGACAATTATCCGGAGGGAGAGACGGAATATCTCGAGGCGGCGAACAATCTGGAAAATGAAGAGCTCGGCACGAGGCGGGTGCCTTTCTGTCGTGAACTTTACATTGAACGGGACGATTTCATGGAGGAACCGCCGCGGAAGTATTTCCGCCTGTTCCCGGGCAATGAGGTTCGCCTGATGCACGCCTATTTCGTGAAATGTGTGGGATTCGAGAAGGATGCAGACGGCAGGGTGAGCGTCGTGCACTGCACCTACGACCCGGAGACGAAGGCCGGCAGCGGCTTTTCCGGCCGCAAGGTGAAAGGGACGATCCATTGGGTTCCGGCACCGTATGCAGTTGATGCCGAGGTGCGGCTTTATGAGAATCTGATCGATGAGTCGAAAGGTGTCTATAATGAGGATGGATCGATGAACATCAACCCGAATTCTCTGACGGCTGTTCATGCGAAACTGGAACCTGCGCTTGCGGAGGCGAAGCCCTATGACAGCTTCCAGTTTGTGCGAAATGGATTTTTCTGTGTGGATGCAAAGGATTCGAAAGAGGACGCGCTCGTCTTCAACCGGATCGTTTCACTCAAGAGTTCGTTCAAACTTCCGAAAAAAGATTAAAAGGATAAAAAAAGAGACCGGAGTCGTCACCACCCTCCGGTCTCTTTTTCTGATGTGTCAGGCTTCTTCGGAACTTTTCTCCTCGTCAGCCTCCTCTTTTCCCTCTTCTTTGGATTCTTCCTCGAAGATTTCCTCAGCAGTCTCTTCCTCCGGCTCTTCTTCTTCCTCTTCCTCATCATCAAAGAGTTCGTCGTCATCGAAGTCGTCCAGCTCTTCTTCCTCTCCGAAGAACTTCTGATAGAGATAGAATCCGCCGATCGCGGCCAGAGCGGCAGTACCGACAGCCGCGATAGCTTTCAACAGTTTTTTCATCTTAAAGGCTCCTTTCCATATGGAT
>JAJPZP010000196.1:0-2221 GCA_021204285.1 Lachnospiraceae bacterium
CGGAAGAGAGAACCTGTATTTCACTGGGCGGCTGAACGGTCTCGAAAAAGAGGAGATAGAAAGACGGGCAGATGAATTGCTCGAGCGCGTTGGCATGACAGAGGCAGCGGATAAGAAGACGGGTACCTATTCGAGAGGTATGAAACAGCGGCTCGGCATTGCGGATGTCCTGATGAAAGATCCGGAGGTTATCATTATGGATGAGCCGACACTCGGCATTGACCCTCAGGGCATGCGCGACCTGCTCCGGTTGATCCGCGAGCTGGCAGAGCAGGACGGCAGGACGATCCTGATTTCCTCTCATCAGCTCTATCAGATCCAGCAGGTCTGCGACCGTGTTGGTATCTTTGTAGAAGGAAAGCTGATCGCCTGCGGTACGATCCGTGAACTTGGTCAGCGAATGGAACGCGCGGGCAAGTATATACTGGAACTGGCAGCGGAGCCAGACAACGAGGCTCTGATGCAGCTCCTCAGCGGAATGGAAGGGGCGACCTCTGTGGAGCGGGAGAATGACCTGATTCTTGTGCGCTCCGGCTCCGATATCAGAAAGAAAGCGACGCTGTTGCTGGCGGCCAACGGTTACACCGTGCTCCAGCTGCGTCAGAAAGGAGGAGATCTCGATGAAATCTACAGCAGGTATTTTGAACAGGCAGAAGAAGGAGCGCGTGCCGCAGCAGCCGAAGGAGAAAAAAAGCGTGCTACCGGAATCTTTAGAAAACGCGCTTAGGAAGTTTGCCCAGAAATATGCACCGCAGCAGTCTGTCGGACTGAAAGCGCTCTATGAGAAGGAAATGATGGACCACATCCGCAGCCGGAAATTTCAGATGATCCTGGTTCTTGTGGTCATTACGAGCTATGCGAGTCTGTACGGGGCGATTTCGGGATTATCCGACTCGACGTCGGAATATCTCTTCCTGAGTCTGTACACGACAAGTGGCAATTCGATTCCTTCCTTCCTGTCTTTCATTGCGCTGTTGGGGCCTTTTGTGGGCATTATCCTTGGCTTTGACGGGATCAGCGGTGAGAAGTCCGATCGTACACTCTATCGGATCGCAGCGCAGCCGATTTACCGTGATTCCATTATTAATGGAAAGTTTCTGGCAGGGGCCTCTCTGATCACGGTGATGGTCTTTGTCATGGGTATCTCCATTGGGGCGATCGGTCTGATTGTTATCGGTTTTCCACCGTCTGTAGAGGAAGTGGCGCGGATTTTTGTGTTCCTGCTGTTTACAGTGGTTTACATCTGCTTCTGGCTGGGATTGTCGCTGCTGTTTTCCGTCGTCTGCAACAATGCAGCGACATCGGCGATGGCGTCGATCGGTCTGTGGATCTTCTTTGCGCTGTTTATGAGTCTTGTCGCATCGATGATCGCGGGAATTATTTATCCTGTGAACACGCAGATGCAGCAGCTTTATAATTCCTATGCAAACTATACGCTCGACCTGAATCTGAACCGCATTTCGCCGTATTATCTGTACAGCGAGGCGGTGACGACCATCATGAATCCGAGTGTACGCTCGGTGAATGTCGTGACAATGCAGTCGCTCGACGGCACAATCAGCGGTTATCTTGGCTTCTGGCAGAGTGTTCTGCTGGTCTGGCCGCATCTGGCCGGTCTGATCGCTTTGATGCTTGCAACTTTTACCGGATCCTACGTTTGTTTTATGAGACAGGAGATTCGAGCAAAATAGTTTTGTAAGTTTTTCTCTGATGTGGTAGAATAACATCAGAGTATGGAGGGCGGAGCGCCACAGTGCTCCGCCTTTGCGTATGGACAGGAATATTAGCCATGAAGAGAAAGCATTCCATCCGGACAAGAATGACCGTCATATTTTCGTTAGTGCTGACTGCTGCGCTGATCGCCTGTCTGCTCGCCAACACCTTCTTCCTGGAGAACTACTATATCCGGAACAAGCTGACATCGCTCAGGGAAACGTATGAGTACCTGGACAGCGCGTCAGCGGAGGAACAGCTGACGTCGGACGATTTTGTGGAGGAGCTTAATGCGATCTGTGAGGCAAATACGATCAGTCTTTTTGTCATGGGCGTGGATGGAAAGGCAAAGCTCACGACGGTTCGCGATTCGGCGGAGCTGCGGCGGGAATTATATGAATATGTGCTGGGCGTGGATTCGGACAATGCAAGAATCCTGGAGGAGAATGACAGCTACCGGGTCAGTGTCACAGCAGATTCGCCGGGCGGCGGTTATCTGAAAATTGTC
>JAJPZP010000196.1:2231-4158 GCA_021204285.1 Lachnospiraceae bacterium
GCTGTGGAGCCTCTGCGCGAGAGTGTGCAGCTTGCAAATCAGTTTCTGGTCTACGTCGGATGTATCGTTTTGATTGTCGGTTCCTTTATCATCTATCTGGTTTCACGGAAGATATCCGAACCGATTCTTGAAGCGGCGCGGCTGTCAGAGCGTATGAGCGGACTTGACTTCAACGTGAAGTTTTCTGAGGGGAAGGATGAAGAGCTGGAGCTGCTCGGCAAAAATATGAACCAGCTCTCCGAAACGCTGGAATTGACGATCTCAGAGCTCAAAACGGCAAACAATGAGCTGCAGCGCGACATCGAGCAGAAAGAACAGACGGATCAGATGCGCAAGGAATTTCTCTCAAACGTTTCACATGAGCTTAAAACGCCGATCGCGCTGATCCAGGGTTATGCGGAGGGACTGAAAGAGTGCATCAACGACGATGATGAAAGCCGCGATTTTTACTGTGATGTCATCATGGATGAGGCGGGGAGGATGAACCGTCTTGTGAGAAATCTGATGACGCTCAACGAGCTCGAATTTGGGGATGAGGATATGGTGATGGAACGCTTTGACCTCGCGGGCATGATCCATACCATGCTGCAGGCCATGCAGATCCTCTTCGAGCAGAAGGATGTCCGTCTGGTCTTTGATGCGCCGGAACCGGTCTATGCCTGGGGCAATGAGTTCAAGATGGAGCAGGTGCTGAATAATTATATCAGCAACGCGCTGAATCATGTGGATGGAGAGAAGGTCGTCAAGATCACGCTTAAGCGGAAGGAAGGCCATGTCCGTGCCGGCGTGTTTAACACCGGGAAGCCGATCCCGGAGGAGGATCTTGAACGGATCTGGGATAAGTTTTACAAGGTGGATAAGGCGCGAACGCGCGAGTATGGCGGCAGTGGCGTGGGACTTTCGATCGTGAAGGCGATCATGGAGTCCATGCACCAGCGTTATGGAGCGGTAAACTATGAAAATGGCGTCGAATTCTGGTTTGAACTGGACGACGGAAATTAAATAAAGAGGGAGAAAAAAAGATGGCAATACTGAATGGTTTGAAGCCAGAGAAGGTCTTTCATTATTTTGAGGAGATCAGCGGTATTCCGCGCGCATCTCTCCTTACGAAGGAGATTGGCGATTATCTCGTCTCCTTTGCGCGGGAGCGTAATCTGGACTGCCGGCGCGATGAAGCGGGTAATGTGATCATCCACAAAGGTGCATCCGCGGGATATGAGACTGCGGAGCCGGTCATTTTGCAGGGACATATGGATATGGTCGCTGTGAAGGACGAGGGCGTAGAAAAGGATATGCTGAAGGAAGGACTGGATCTGGAGGTCAATGGCGACTGTATCTCGGCGAAGGGAACTTCCCTGGGCGGAGACGACGGAATCGCGCTTGCCTGCGCGCTGGCGATTCTGGATGACGACAGTATTCCTCATCCGCCTCTCGAGGTGGTCTTTACCGCGGATGAGGAGATCGGCATGTTGGGAGCGACCATGATCGACACATCGGATCTCAGGGGACGTATGCTGCTGAATATGGATTCGGAGGAAGAGGGTGTCATTACCGTGAGCTGTGCCGGAGGCGCGACTGTCCTCTGTTTTCTGCCGTATGAGACGGAGGATCTGGAGAGCGCCGCGCTGCAGTTCCGGATCAGTGGCTTAAGCGGCGGACATTCCGGAACGGGGATCCATAAAAGGAGCGCGAACGCGAACATTCTGCTCAGCTACCTGCTCTCCGGACTGAACGATACGATGGGGATCAGGCTGATTTCCATGAACGGCGGGGAAGCGGATAACGCGATCGCCGTGTCGGCGGAAGCGTATATTGCTTTGGAAAAAGAGAATATTGCCGCCGCGGAGAGCTATCTGAGAGATGTTTTCGCGGGGAGACAGGAGAAATACAGGGAGACTGACCCGGACATGCGGCTTGAGATAAAGGC
>JAJPZP010000196.1:4168-9220 GCA_021204285.1 Lachnospiraceae bacterium
ACCCGGAAGCGCAGCGTCCTGACGGCGAGTTCGACGAGAAAGGCGGTTCTGATGCTTCGTTTCGCGCCGAATGGCATAAGCCGTATGAACCCGGAAATTCCGGATTTGGTGCAGACATCCTCCAACTTCGGTGTTTTACAGACAAGGGAGGATGAGGTGGAGCTTCTGATCAGCGTGCGCAGCTCGGTTGAACAGGAGAAAAAAGAGCTTTGCGAAGGTATCCGGCTGGCGATGGAATCAGTGGGAGCCGGGGTGGAGATCAATGGCGATTATCCAGGCTGGGCGTATCGCCCGGAATCGAAGCTCCGCGATGTGATGTGCGGCGTTTACAGGGAGCTCTTCGGCGAGGAGCCACGCGTGAAAGGCATTCATGCAGGGCTGGAGTGTGGACTCTTCACCTCAAAGATTCCGGAGCTTGACGCGGTGTCTGTCGGTCCGCAGATCGACAATATCCACTCGACGAAAGAGGTACTCAGCATTTCTTCCGTACAGCGGTTCTGGGAGCTGCTGCTGGGGATGCTGCGGGAGCTTCGCTGATCAGTGATATTGGCAGGACTTACTGTCGGCTCTCCTCCAGTATGTGGTAGGAGAGCCGCAGGATCAGCCGTTCCTGCGGATCGTCCAGATTTACGTCGGCTACTTTCCGGATGCGTTCCAGGCGATAGAGCAGCGTGCTCCGGTGAATGAACAGTTCCCGGGAGGTCTGCAGGATATTGCGTTCATGATCGAGAAAAAGGCGGAGCGTGCGGTACAGCTCCGTATTATTTTTTGCATCGTATTCTCTCAGAAGAATCAGCTTTTCGGTGCAGAGAAGCTCCGGGGCGAACAGCTCAAGCGGGCGATCAGCATTGGTTTCATGGTCATTCCGGCAATTGCGCTGATTATTGCGGTGCTGTGTCTGCTGTTTGGCTTTAAACTGACGAAAGATAAAGTAAACCAGTACGCGGCGGAGATTGCAGCAAGGTCTTAACAGAAAAAGAGGTATATGGAGTCTGAAAATAGACGGGGAGAGGCTGCCGCGCAAAGAGAATATCTTGCGTGGCAGCTTTTTCACGCGTATAATAGAAAAAGGGGTGTGAAATGTGAATCAGACGATGTTGGAAGCCTATTTCGGGAGACTCGGGCTGCCGGATACGGCTTTACGGGGGGAGGAGTACTTATCAAAACTTGTACGCGCGCATCTGGAACAGATTCCTTTTGAAGATATTGATGTGTATGATTTTCATAAGATACCGGATCTCAGTGAGGATGCGCTCTTTGAAAAGCTTATTGTCCGAAAAAGGGGCGGTTATTGCTTTGAGCTGAATGGATTGTTTCTCAGACTGTTGCAGGCGCTCGGCTACGAGGCATATCCGGTTGCAGTCCGGATCACGAAAACAGGACGGAGAGAAGGCTTTAAAAGAGCCGGAAAGGACTGGGAAAGATGAAATATCCGGTCACATTTGTCAGAGAAAATATGGTGTATGAAGCCGAGGAAGGTATGACAGTCCTCGAGGTGGAGCGGAAAGCCGGTCTGACGCCGGACGCTCCCTGCGGTGGAAACGGTAAATGTGGGAAGTGCAGAGTGCTGATCGATGGCATCCTGCTGGCCGCCTGCCAGGTCCTGGTTAGAGGGGCGCTGTGTGTGGATACCGGCGGGGGAAAAGAGGGCACGGATCAGATTCTGACAGAAGGGGTTGGACGCAGGGTGACGCTGGATCCCGGAGAGCTTCCGGAGGATGTGGAGCGGCCCTTCCTCGCAGCGGTGGATCTTGGCTCCACCTCCGTGGTAGCCTATCTGCTTGACGGGAAGACTGGTGCGACACTCGCGGTGCGGAGTATGATGAATCCGCAGAGACAGTACGGCGCAGACGTGGTCATGCGCGCCAGCTATGCGATGGAGCACGGAGCCGAAGCGCTCAGCTCCTGTATCCGGAGGCTGGTGAGTGAAATGATCCGCGAGCTGGCGCGGGAGTGTGGTGGTTCGCAGGAGGATGTTGTGCGCATTGTAATGGTTGGAAACAGTTGTATGCATCACCTGTTTCTGGAAATTCCTGTGGATTCTCTGGTGCTTGCACCCTATGAACCGAAGGTAAAGGATGCGGTTTCCTGTTCGGCGCAGGAGCTTGGAATTCTGGCGTATCCACAGGCAAGGATCTGCTGGCTGCCAAATATCGGGGGTTTTGTCGGAGCGGATACGGTGGGCTGTATTCTGGCCACACATATGGAAGAACGGGAGAAGATGACGCTGATGATCGACATCGGCACGAACGGGGAGATGGTGCTCGGCAACCGTAAGACGGGACTGATGGCCTGCTCCACGGCGGCAGGGCCGGCTTTCGAGGGCGCGAAGATCAGCTGCGGCATGCGTGGCAGCACCGGCGCGATCGATCATGTGCATCTGGATGGCGCGGATCATCCGGTCTTTCATGTGATCGGGGAAGGAGAACCGATCGGTGTCTGCGGTTCCGGACTTCTGGATGCCGCCTCCTGTCTGCTGAAATGCGGCGTAATTGATGAGAGTGGCCAGATGAAGGACGACTGGTATTTTACGAAAAATGTTTCTCTTATCCAGCAGGATATCCGGGAACTTCAGCTCGCAAAGGCAGCCATTGCGGCAGGAATCCGGATTCTCTGCGCGAAAAAGGGGATTATGGTCGGGGATATCGAAGAGGTGCTCCTCGCAGGAGCTTTTGGAAATTACCTCGACCCGGAGAGTGCCTGCGATATCGGCATGCTGCCAGAGGAACTCAGAGGCAGGATTATTCCTGTCGGAAACGCGGCGGGTGAAGGCGCGCGGATCGCGGCGTTGAATCAGGGCGAGTATGAACGCAGCCGCGTTCTTGCCCGTGAGGTGGAATTTGTGGAGCTTGCCAGGGAAGCGGATTTTCAGGATATTTATGTGGATGAACTGGAATTTCCAGAACAGAAGTGATAAGACATGGGAGCGTATGAACAGGCGGAAGCGTTGGTCAGGAAAGCGGGATTTACGCATCTGACACGTCTTGACTGCGCGACGATCGAGTTGTTGCCGGAGGTGCGTCAGATGTGCGAGGCGAATACCTGTGGTCAGTATGGAAAGAACTGGGCCTGTCCGCCCGGTTGCGGTTCTCTGGAGGAATGCAGGGAGAGGATCGCTCCCTACAGCTGTGGAATTCTGGTGCAGACAGTGGGAGAGCTGGAGGACAGCCTGGATTTTGAGGGAATTATGGAGACGGAACAGCGGCACAAGGATACCTTCACGAGAGCCGCGGAGCTGATGAGGGAAAATTTTTCCGATGTTTTCAGTCTGGGCGCGGGCTGTTGCACGATCTGTGCAGAGTGCGCGTATCCTGATGCACCCTGCCGTTTTCCACAGAAGCGTATCTCTTCTGTGGAGTCCTACGGAATCTATGTCAGCAAGCTCTGTAAGGACAATGGAATTCCTTATAACTATGGGCCGAATACGATCGCTTACACAAGCTGCTTCCTGTTTTAAAAGTCCCTGACTAGTCCCCCTCCAGCTCCAGCAGGTGGAAGGACAGGAGCAGGTAAAGCAGTTCATTTGGGTTGGAGAAATCTGATTTCATAAAATCCTGGATCTTTTCCAGACGGTACAGCAATGTGCTGCGGTGGATGAACAGCGCCTGAGCGGTACGCGTGACGCTCTGGTGATTCTCCAGGTAGCAGCGCAGCGTCCGGTAGAGCTGTGTATGGCTTCCGGCATCGGCGTTTTTCAGGGCAATGAGCTTTTCGTGACAGATCATGTACGCGGGAAGCTTTTTTGTGCTTTGCTCCATGATGTAGCGCAGGGCGATATCCTGATTGAAATGATGAATCCAGAGCGAAGGATTGACGCGCCGCCCTACCTGCAGGGCGAGCAGGGCCTGCTGGTACTGACGCTGAAAATTAAAATGGCCGAGCATTTTCCGGCTGTAGCCGGCGTTCAGCAGGCTGTCGCGGATGAAACCCGCCAGCTTCTGCGAGACTTCATCAAACGGCAGGCTGCACAGATCGAGGTCGACATAGATGACCACATTTCCCTGGTGTTCTACGGCGCAGGAGGCGGGAATCGTGTTCTCCACATATCCGCAGATCGAGCGCAGCGTCAGGTTCTTAAAGTCGAGGATGCCGGTCTTCAGAAGAATGCACTGGTAGCTGTGTGAGGAGAGCCAGCCGGCCGCAGATAACTGCTGACTGATCTCCACATAGTCCGCACTTGGATCTGTCAGCAGGTTTGAAAAAATCTGGTGAAGAGAAAGGGCGGAACCGTGGTCAGCCATCGGATTAACCAGCAGGGCGTGCGAGATCATTTTGGCCAGATATTCCAGCAGAAAGCCAAAAGTGTCGTCCAGAGGGATCTCTCCTTCGTAAATCATCAGCCGGAAAGCAGTTTGCCCCTGCTGGAAGATATTAACGCATAAAGAGGGTGTGGCGATCTGGTTTCCAGGATAGTAAAAATAGCCGGTTCGATAAAACGCCTCCTCATAATTCTGGTCGCTTTTGAGCGCATTGACCAGATCTCTTGTTTCCTCATCGGCTCCGAGAACCGGGGGCTCCATCTGCTCATAGGGCGTTTTTTTGGAGGCGATGATTGTGAAGTCCATGCCGACGAGTATCATGGGGTTGGGAATAATCTGATCTGTCAGGTCGAAAAGCTGCTGAATCGAAGCACCGTTCAGGCGAGAGTCGAATAGTGCCTGGTTCCAGTCCTCATAGAGAGCGAAAATCTCCTGCAGAAAGGTCGCAAGCTCCCGCAGCGGCACGGACTGTGGCAGGATACACAGATTCGGATAGTCAGCCGGAGAGATGCAAAAGGTCGCTCCGGTAAGAATGAGGAAGGTTTTCGACAATTTGTGGGAAGGCATCACAAAGTCCGGATCGTCGGACATATAGAGAATGCCATCTTCCAGTTTTCCTGAACCGTCATAAGTAAGCGGGTATTTCAGATGCGGTTCTGCGGACAGCCAGTCGGACGCATTCACGTTGTATTTCTTTTTCAGGTGCCAGGTAATCAGAAGTGCGCTCAGCCGCATGACAGTCAGTCCTTTCTCATTTTTCTTTATTATACTTTGAAAAGAGGAAAGATACAAC
>JAJPZP010000036.1 GCA_021204285.1 Lachnospiraceae bacterium
CCATAGCGATAACCGAGATTGCTCGAAACCGATTAACAATTTTTCTATTTTAAGTACAATTTTTTCTATAATTATATCACAGGATTTTAGATAATAAAAGGGAGAAAAAAAGAAAAGGAGGGAAACAGCATGGCGATAGCCGGTGTGGATGTCGGAACCACACGCTGCAAGTGTACAGTGTGCGGCCTGGACGGCGGTGTGCTCGGTGAAGCATACGAGGAATATGACGTGGTAAAGGAGAGCGGCGGCAGGGAACTGGACGCCTGGGAAGTCTGGCAGAAGGTGAAATCTGTTATCCGGAAGGCCACGCGATCAGCGGATAAGATACATGCGATCGGCGTTACCTCGTTTGGAGAGACGAGCATTTTTGTCGGCGAGGATGGAAAGCCTCTGATGAACGCCCTGCTCTATGTGGATTCCCGGGGTGAGGAGCAGTGCAGAAGGCTTGCGGAGCATTTTGGAGCGGAGTATATTTTCCGGGTGACCGGTGCGAGGCCACACTCGATGTACAGTATATCGAAGCTGATGTGGATGGCGGAATACGAGAAGGAGGTATTCGCGAGGACAAAGCATATCTGCCAGTTCGGCGATTATATCGTATATATGCTCAGTGGAAAGTTTCAGATCGACTATTCCCTGGCGTGCCGTTCGATGGCTTTTGATCACCGGAAGCGCGACTGGTCGGATGAGATCCTGAACTTTGCGGGGATTGACCGTTCGATGATGTCGCAGCCGGCGCCGACCGGCAGCCGGGTCGGGCTGATCCGGAAGGAACTGGCGGAAGAGCTGGGACTTACGGAGGATGTTGTGATTGTCTCCGGCTGTCATGATCAGGTGGCCGCGGCGATTGGTACAGGTTGCCTGGCGGAGGGTATGGCCGTAGATGGAACCGGAACAGTGGAATGCATCACGCCGGTTTTCCCGGAGCCCAAGAAGCCGGAGGCCATGTTTGACAGCAATCTTGTGATGATACCTTATGTCGGGGCACCGGACGCTTACGTGACCTATGCTTTTTCCTTCAACGGCGGTTCTCTGCTGAAGTGGTATCGCGACAATCTGGCATCTCTGGAGGCGAAGGCCTTTTCGGCGAAGGGTATCAGCCCTTATGATGGTTTCAATGCGCAGATGAAGGCGGGAGAGCCGTCCGGACTTCTGGTACTGCCCTATTTTTCCGGCGCGGCGACGCCTTATATGGACGCGAAGGTGACCGGCGCGATCCTGGGGATCACGGACGGCACGACTTCGATTGACATCTACCAGGCGCTGATGGAGGGTGTCACCTATGAGATGATGCTGAATTTAGAGTGCCTGCAGAAGGCAGGGATCGAGGTGAGTGAACTGCGTGCGACCGGCGGCGGCGCGCGGGCGGAGGCCTGGCTGCAGATGAAAGCCGATATCCTGAACAAAAAAATCGTGACGCTTGGAAACGCGCAGTCCGGTACGCTTGGCTGTATCATGATGTCGGGCGTGGCCTGCGGCGTTTATGAGAGCCTGGAGGCGGCCGCGGACATTTTCGTGAAGACCGGAAAGGAATATCTTCCGAATCCGGAAAATCACGCGAGATACATGGAGTATTATAAAAAATACAAAAAGCTCTATCCTGCAGTCAAAGAGGTTTGGGCATAAAAGAAAGGATGGAAAAAAGACATGCCGATTATCAGTAAACGGGACGAGGTAGTGAAAATTTATGAGGAAGCGGCAAAAAAAGGCTGGGTCATCCCCTGTCTCTGCACGGAAAATCTGACCACGACGGAGGCGATTCTCTCCGCGGCGAGTGAGTTCGCGAAGGACAATGGCCTGAAGAGTGTACCGGTCACGCTGGCGATGACGATCTGCTACGAGCATCGCCCACAGGCGAAGAACTATACGCACAGCCGGAACTGGCAGACGGGCCTCGAGCTTTTCAAAGCGGATGCAAAGGCGCTGATGCGCGAGGGCGGCGACTATGAGAATGTGGATCTGCTGCTGCATCTCGACCATGCGCAGCATGATCTGGACGCGGAGCTCTGCGACAGCGACTTAAGCGAGTATTCCTCGATCATGTATGACGCCTCGACGCTTCCTTTGGAGGAGAATATTGCAAAAACCCGTGCGTTTGTCGAGAAGAAGGGAAAGGAAATTCTGATCGAGGGAGCCTGCGACGAGATCATCGATGCGGGCGGTGAGGCGCATAACGATATCACAAGCGCGGACAAGTGTAAGGACTATATGAGGCATACCGGCGTGGATCTTGTGGTGGCAAATCTCGGAACCGAGCATCGCGCTTCCGGTAAGGAGCTGATGTATCATGGCGACGCGGCGCGCGCGATTAAGGAGAAAATCGGCCCGAAGATTGTGCTGCACGGCACCTCCTCTGTTACGAATGAACAGGTGCGTGGCCTGTTTTCCGACGGCGTCTGCAAGGTCAATATCTGGACCGCGCTTGAGCGCGATTCGGCTCCGGAACTGGTGGATTTCCTTGTCAGAAATATCTCGAAGGCGGCAGGGACGGACAGAACGGCGAAGCTTGTAGCGGATGGATATCTTACCGATCGCTGTGTGACCGGTGAAAAGCAGGCCTTAAGCGCGTTCACGACGGTTGCCAGACAGGATATTGTCTATCAGACCATGAAGAAAATGGTCAGAGATTATCTGGATATGTGGTATGTGCTGGATGAAAAATAATGGCAGGAGGAATGGCAATATGAAGGCAGTGATGTACGGCGGCGGCAATATCGGCCGTGGTTTTATCGGGATGCTGCTGTCCCAGTCCGGTTATGACGTGACTTTCGTGGATGTGGTCGACGCAGTCATAAATCGGCTGAACGAGGAGCACTGTTACCCGGTGCGGATCATTTCCAGCGATGGATATGAAGACGTTAAGGTTGAACGTGTGAGCGCAGTGAATGGAAATGATCAGGCAGCGACAGCGAAGGCAATCGCCGGGTGCGATATCATGGCGACGGCTGTGGGCGTTAATATCCTGAAATTTATCATTTCTAATCTGGTCGCGGGTATCCGCCTGCGCCGGGAGCAGGGCGGCGGACCCTTAAATATCCTGATCTGCGAGAACCTGATGGATGCGAACAAGGTGCTCGAGGGGATGTTGAAGGAGGAACTTATGGAGGAGGAAATCGCCTGGTTTGATGAAAATATCGGTCTTGTGGAAGTCTCGATCGGACGCATGGTGCCGGTACAGACGGAAGAGATGAAGGACGGCGATCCTCTGCGCGTCTGCGTGGAAAGTTACGGCTTCCTGCCTGCAGACAAGGCAGCGTTTAAGGGCGGCGTGCCCGAGATCAAAAACATGGTTCCTTTTGAGCCCTTTGATTTCTATATCAAGAGGAAGCTGTATGTGCATAACATGAGCCACGCGACCTGCGCGTATCTGGGACTGTACACGGGTAAGGATTATATCTATCAGTCGATCGACGACGCGGATACCGAGCTCATCGTGAGTAATGCGATGACGGAGAGCACGATGGCGCTTTCGGCGAAGTACGGTGTGCCGCTCGAAGAGCTGGTGAAGCACACGCAGGATCTGCTGCGCCGCTTTACGAACAGCGCGCTGAAGGACACCTGTAAGCGGGTAGGCGGCGACCCGAAGCGGAAGCTGTCCCCGGCAGATCGCCTGATCGGCTCTTTCCGTACCTGTATGGAGCAGGGCATCTGCCCGGCATATATCAGCGTCGGAACGGCGGGCGCGGTCTACGAGTACCTTGTGGAAAACGAACTGCCGCAGACGAGGGAGAATGCGCTGGAGGTTCTGCGCACGGTTTCCGGGCTTACGGACGATGAAGAGCTGACGGCGATTGTGCTGCGGCTCTACGAGCTATACCAGAGCGGAGCCGATATTCGCACGATCCGGCATCTTGCGGCGAAGATCCGCGCGGAGCATGCCGAGCAGGTCATCTGAGAAATTTCGCCGTTTCACATTCTGCCATATGAAAAAGAGTGGGGATGGAAGCAAAAATGGCGGGGAAATATCTGGACATGTGGTGTGGAATGGGTTAAAATATAAAAAGATATGCCAGACCGGCATTGTGCCGGCCTGGAAACCATCTTAATTTCAGGAGGAATGGAAATATGAAAACAAAGGCAGTCAGGATACACGGAAAAAGGGACTTGAGGCTTGAAGAAATCGAGCTTCCCGAGATTGACGCCGATGGTGTACAGGTGAAGATCATATCGGATTCTATCTGTATGAGCACGTGGAAGGCGGCGGAAGAGGGCGGCGAGCACAAGCGCGTTCCGGATAATGTCGAGGAGAACCCGACGATCGTCGGACATGAGTTCTGTGGACAGATTGTGAAGGTTGGCGAGAACTGGAAAGATAAGTATAAGGTGGGGGATGGTTTCTCGATCCAGCCGGCGCATTTCTACAAGGGCTCGCTGATGGCTCCCGGCTATTCCTACCCGTATTGCGGTGGAGCCTCCCAGTATGCGAACATTCCGATCGAGACACTGAAGATGGACTGCCTGCTCCCTTATGATTCGGACGTCTATTTCTATGGTTCGCTTTCTGAACCGATGAGCTGCATTATCGGTACCTATCATGCGATGTACCACACGAAGGGCGGAAGTTATGAGCACCAGATGGGTATCGTGGAAGGCGGGAAGATGGCTCTGCTTGCGAGTGTGGGTCCGATGGGTCTTGGCGCGATCGATTACGCGCTGCACTGCGACCGCCGTCCGTCTCTGCTGGTCGTGACGGATATCGACGATGCGCGTCTCGCGAGAGCGGAGAGTATCTATACGGTGGAGGATGCGGCGAAGAATGGCGTAGAGCTTCACTATGTGAATACCGGCAAGACGGAGGATCCGGTAGGTGTGCTCCGTGAGATGACCGGCGGTACGGGCTATGACGATGTGATCTGTTTTGCCCCGGTGAAGTCGGTTGTAGAGCAGGCAGACGCTATCCTGGGTCATGACGGCTGCCTCAACTTCTTCGCGGGCCCGACGAATACGCAGTTCAAGGCGGAGTTCAATTTCTACAATGTGCATTATGCCTCTACGCATGTTGTCGGAACGAGCGGCGGAAATACGGATGACATGCGCGAGGCGATCCAGATGATGAACAGCGGAAAGATCAATCCGGCGGCGATGGTGACGCATGTCGGCGGTCTGAACGCGGAGGCCGAGACGACGCTGAATCTGCCGAAGATCCCGGGTGGCAAGAAGCTGATTTACACGCAGATTGACTTCCCGCTGACGGCGATTGCGGACTTCGAGGAGCTTGGGAAGACGGATCCGCTGTTTGCGGAGCTCGACAGGCTGGTCAAGGCAAACAACGGCCTGTGGAACGGTGATGCGGAGAAGTATCTGCTTGCTCATGCAAAACCGATCGAATAAACGGAAATTGATTACATGGAGTTGCTCATTGCGGGCGGCTGCGAATGGAAATAATTCGTGGCCGCCTGTTTTTTACCTTGCGTTTCTGTTTTTCTCATGGCATAATGTAGTGTGACAGGTCAGTGCAGGCGGTCTGTGGCCTGCTGTGCTGACATATTTCAGAAAAGAAGGTGAGGTTATGGTAGAACTGGATCAGTTTAAGTATACGCTGAACAGCTACGCAAAACCAATGACAGAACTGAGGGATTCACTTTGACCTCGCGTCAAAGGAGCTCAGAATCGAAGAATTGGAAAGAGAGATGGAAGCGCCCGGCTACTGGGATCGCGCGGAGCAGTCGCAGGAGGGCATGAAGGAGCTGAACCGTCTCAAATCAGAAAAGGAAAAATTCGAAAATCTTAAGGGGCAGTACGAAGATATTGAGACGTTGCTCGAGATGGGATACGAGGAGGAAGATGAGACCCTGATTCCGGAGATTCGGGAGAATCTGGAGCAGTTCACAGAACAGTTCGAGGCGATGCGGATCAAGACCCTGCTCTCGGGCGAGTATGACGCCTGCAACGCGATTCTGAAGCTGAACGCGGGCGCGGGAGGCACGGAGAGCTGCGACTGGGCCGGTATGCTGTATCGGATGTACACGCGCTGGGCCGAACGGAAGGGATTTTCCGTGGAGGTGCTTGACTATCTCGATGGGGATGAGGCCGGTGTCAAGTCCGTGACCTTTCAGGTAAATGGCGAGAATGCCTACGGCTATCTGAAGTCGGAGAAAGGTGTGCACCGTCTGGTACGTATCTCCCCGTTCAACGCGCAGGGAAAGCGGCAGACGTCCTTTGTATCGCTGGATGTGATGCCGGATATCGAGGGAGAGATTGACGTTGAGATTAATCCGGACGACCTGAAGATCGATACGTATCGGTCGAGCGGCGCGGGCGGGCAGCACATCAATAAAACATCATCGGCGATCCGTATCACGCATCTGCCGACCGGTATTGTGGTGCAGTGTCAGAATGAGCGCTCGCAGTTTCAGAATAAGGACAAGGCGATGCAGATGCTGAAGGCGAAGCTCTACATTCTGGAGCAGCAGAAGCAGGCGGAAAAGCTTTCCGGTATTCAGGGTGAGCTCAGCGATATCGCCTGGGGCAATCAGATCCGTTCCTATGTCATGCAGCCCTACACGCTGGTCAAGGATCATCGAACCGGTGAAGAGGTCAGCAACGTGAACGCGGTCATGGACGGCAGGATCGATCCCTTTATCAATGCCTATCTGAAATGGATCAGCTTAAGTCCGGAAGAACAAAAATAGGAGGAAGAGCGATGATAAAAATTGCAATTATGGGGTATGGAACGGTCGGTTCGGGCGTCTATGAGGTTATCACAGCGAACCAGGCGGTTGTAGACAAAAACGTCGGGGAGGAGCTGCGCATCAAGTATGTGCTGGATCTGCGGGAATTCCCGGGTGATCCCGTTATGGATGTGCTGACGCATGATTTTGAGGAGATTCTGAACGATGACGAGGTGAAGGTTGTGGCCGAGGTCATGGGAGGCCTGCGTCCCGCCTATGATTTCACGAAGCGGTTGCTGATGGCGGGCAAGAGCGTCTGCACCTCGAATAAGGAGCTGGTTGCGGAGCACGGTGCGGAGCTGATTGAGGTCGCCCGTGCGCATGGTGCGAATTATCTTTTCGAGGCCAGCGTCGGCGGCGGTATCCCGATCATCCGGCCGCTGAATACCTCTCTGACGGCGGATGTGATTCTTGAAATCTCCGGTATTCTGAACGGAACGACGAACTATATGCTGACGAAGATGTCGCAGGAGGGACTCGGCTACGACGACGTGCTGAAGGAGGCGCAGGCGAAGGGGTATGCCGAGCTGCACCCGGAGGCTGATGTGGAAGGTTTTGACGCCTGCCGTAAGATCGCGATCCTGACTTCGCTGGCCAGCGGCCGGCAGGTAGATTATAAAGACATTTATACCGAAGGCATCACGAAGGTGACGGTGGAAGATTTCGCCTATGCAAAGAAGATGGGCCGCGCGATCAAGCTGCTCGGCGTCAGCAAAAAGGTTGGCGATACCTACTGCGCGATGGTGAGTCCGGTCATGATTGACAGCTCGCATCCGCTTTATATGGTAAATGACGTGTTCAACGCGATCTTCGTGAAGGGAAATATGCTTGGAGACTCGATGTTTTATGGCAGCGGAGCGGGCAAGCTCCCGACCGCGAGCGCGGTGGCGGGCGATATCGTGGACGCGGCGAGAAATCTTGGTGCGGTGACGCCGGTCTTCTGGTCGCAGGAGAAGCTCATCCTTGCGCCGGTCAGCGAGATGAAGCATCGCTTCTTCCTGCGCGTGAAGGGCGCCGTGTCTGTCCTGGGGATGGAGAAGATTGACGCCGGGATCGAAGGCGAGGTCGGTATTCTGACGCCGCTTATGACGGAAGCAGAGTATCAGGAGCTGGCAAAGGGCCTGGATGTCATCAGTATGATCCGGGTCGAGGAATAGAGGAGGAGACACATGGATATTGTATGTCTGGATATGGAGGGCGTGCTGGTGCCGGAGATCTGGATTGCCTTCTCCGAGGCCAGCGGAATACCGGAGCTTAAGCGGACGACCCGCGACGAGCCGGACTATGACAAGCTAATGAAGTGGCGGCTCGGCATTCTGAAGGAGCATGGGCTGGGTCTGAAGGAGATTCAGGAGACAATCGCAAAGATCGATCCGCTGCCGGGCGCGAAGGAATTTCTGGACGAGCTGCGCACGCTGACACAGGTGATCATCATCAGCGATACCTTCACGCAGTTCGCGAAGCCGTTGATGGAGAAACTTGGCTGGCCAACTCTGTTCTGCAATACGCTGGAGGTCGCGCCGGACGGCGAGATCACGGGCTTCCGGATGCGTACCGAGCAGTCCAAGCTCTCCACGGTGAGGGCGCTGCAGTCGGTCGGCTTTGAGACGATCGCGGCGGGTGACAGCTATAATGATCTCGGCATGATCAGGGCAAGCCGTGCAGGCTTTTTGTTCCGCAGCACGGAGCAGATTCAGAAGGACAACCCGGATATTCCGGCCTTCGAGACATTTGAGGACTTTCTGGCGGCCATCAAGGGCGCGCTGAAGGAATAAAAGGAGGATTTTGCAATGCTGGAGGAACTGAAAAAACAGGTATACGAGGCAAATATGGAGCTTCCGAGGCGGGGGCTTATCACCTACACCTGGGGGAACGTCAGCGGGATCGACCGTGAGTCGGGTTATTTTGTCATCAAACCGAGCGGTGTGGATTATGATGTGCTGAGTCCGGAGGATCTGGTCGTGATGGATCTCGAGGGAAACCGCATCGAGGGAAGATATAAGCCCTCTTCTGATACGCCCACGCACATTGAGCTTTACAAGGCATTTCCGGAGCTTGGAGGTGTTGTCCATACGCATTCTCCGTGGGCAACTTCCTGGGCACAGGCCGGGAGGGATATTCCCTGCTATGGCACGACGCACGCGGATTACATGTATGGGCCGATTCCCTGCGCGAGGAGCCTGACGCCGGAGGAGATCGAGGGAGAATATGAGAGAAACACCGGGCTGGTCATCATTGAGACCTTCCGGAATCGCGGTATCAATCCGGTTTATGTCCCGGCGGTCCTCTGTACGAATCATGGTCCTTTCACCTGGGGCAAGGACGCCGCGGAGGCGGTGCACAACGCGGTTGTGCTTGAAGAGGTCGCAAAGATGGCCTGCCGCACGGAACTGATCAATCCAGACGTGAAGCCTGCGCCGGACTGCATCAAGGAAAAACATTTTATGAGAAAACATGGCGCGAACGCATATTATGGGCAGTAGATGGAAATCCTATTCTCCGGAGCCGAAAACCAGGGTTCCGGAG
>JAJPZP010000147.1 GCA_021204285.1 Lachnospiraceae bacterium
GTAAATCCTCTATCATGGGTACCTTACACCCATACCGCATTCATGAGATAATATTCCCAAATATATTCGTGTAAATCGAGCGATTCGCACGATTCGCTCGACACGATCTAAGGAGGTTCCCATGAACGCTAAACAAAAGTTACATCAGGCCAAACTCGCCCAGTGGGCTGTCCGGTGCAAGGAGCAGACTGACAGCGGTCTGACCGTCAAAGCATGGTGTGAACAGAATAACATTTCTGTTTATACCTATAACTATTGGAAACACCAGCTCAAATCTGAATACATTAACTCGCTCATGCCCGATATCGTCCCTGTCTCCCTTCCTCCGGTAACGTCCTCACAGCCCGTAGCCCCTGGCTGCCTCGATACCCCAGTGCCTGATCTACGCCAGTCGCGCGATTCGCGCGATCGTGCATGCATACACATCAGCACGCCTGGTATTGATATCGCGGTCAGTTCCTCTGCTGATGATGAACTGCTCATGCGGCTTATCAAGGCGGTGCGCTATGCTTAGGGATGCTGATCCTGGCAGCTTTGCCGGTATCTATCTTGTCTGCGGCTACACCGACATGCGCTTTGGGATTGATTCTCTGGCCGCCATCATTGAAACCAGGTATCACCTTTCTGTCTTCGTCCCTGGCACGCTGTTTCTCTTCTGCGGCAGACGGGCCAGCCGTATCAAAGGACTGGTTTGGGAAGGTGACGGTTTTCTTCTCCTGACCAAACGGGTGGAATCCGGGCATTTCACCTGGCCGCGCAACTCTGCAGAAGTGAGAAAGCTAAAGCCATACCAGTTTACATGGCTGATGCAGGGCTTCGCAATTGATCCCGTGATCAAAGAAGTACATCCCCAAAGATCTGCCTGATCCTTTGTGCAAAACGTAGAACTTTTCAGGCACTTTTTATCCGGTTTTTCCTGCGCCCACAGAGCCTTCCATGCCTTGATTTTCCTCTTTATAACGGCATGTGCAACCCCTGTGGGCGCGTTCTCTTTTCCTTTACCACGACATCCCAAGGCCTTCCATTTCCTTCGCAGGCGCCTCGCATCCATAGGCATTTCGCCAGTTGCCGAATACCCGAAAAGTGGCGTATTTCCTGCGTTTATGGTATGATAGATACCGTAAAACGAGGTGCCTTATGCAGGATTTTCTCAAGCTTACAACCGAAGAATTGAATCAACTGGACAAGCAGGCTCTCATCGCCATCATCGTCTCCCTCCAGCAGCAGCTGGATACGATCAGCAAACAGCTGGGCCTCCTGACGGAGCAGATCGCACTCATGAACCAGCGCTCTTTCGGGCGGAAGACAGAGCAGGTCGATGGCCAGATGGAGATCCCAGAATGCTTCAACGAACCCGAAGCCCTCTCTGATGCTTCCCCGGAACCTGAGATTACCGAGGTCATAGTCTCTTCCTATACCCGGAAGAATAAATCCACACGGGAAGAAAAGCTGGAAGGGCTTCCGGCGCGCATCTATGACCACAGGCTCAGCGACGAAGAGCTGAAGGAACGCTTCCCCAACGGATACAAGGAGCTGCCGCCGGAAATCTATAAGCGTCTCTCGGTTATCCCTGCGACCTTCCTAGTGGACGAACACCATGTACATGTGTACGCGGCCAAAGACAATGATGGCACGATCGTGAAAGCAAACCCCCCGCCGAGCCTCTTCCGTAACAGCATCGCGACGCCCTCCCTGGTCGGTATGTCCATCGCCGCAAAATACGCAAACCACATGCCGCTCGAGCGCCAGTCAAAGCTCTTTGAGTCAAATGGCATCCATCTCGGCACAAACACCCTGGCCAACTGGATGATGAGATCCACGGAAGAATATCTCACGCTGGTGTATGATGAGCTGAAAAAACAGCTTATACGGGATTCCAGGGTCATCCATGCAGATGAAACTCATTGCAATGTCACCAATGACGGCCGCCCGGCCGGTTCCCAGAGCTGGATGTGGGTATACCGGAATGGGAAATGTGATGCTGCTCACCCCATTGTCATCTATGATTTCCAGAAGACAAGGCGTACCGATCATCCCAGGGAATTCCTGGAAGACTATTCCGGCGTACTCGTCACTGACGGCTACCAGCCTTACCACACACTGGATAAACAGCGGGATGACCTGAACGTCGCCGGGTGCTGGGTACATGCGAAACGCAAGTTTGCCGAACTGGTGAAAGCCAAAAGCCCAAACAGCCTAGACGGAACCGTAGCATCCGAGGCAGCAAAGAAAATCTCCCGTATCTTCCAATTGGACAATAAGCTTGATGGCCTGTCCAAATCGGAACGCGAGAGGCAGCGCCGGATCACCGTAAAACCCGCGGTGGACGCCTTTTTCACATGGGCAAAATCCGAAATCACAAAGGTGGCTGCCGGCGGTGCCACTTACAAGGGCCTCCAGTACTGCATCAACCAGGAAAAGTTCCTGCGCGTCTTTCTGAAAAACGGCGATGTTCCGATGGATAACAACCGCGCGGAACAGGCGATTCGTCCTTTCACTCTGGGTCGCAAAAACTGGGTAATGATTAATACCCTCCGTGGCGCCGAAACCAGTGCGATCCTCTACAGCCTGGTAGAGACTGCCAGGGCCAATAACCTGAGGACATACGAATACATGACCCTCCTGTTGGAAGAGCTGATGAAGCATGCCGATGACACAAACCTCGATTTTATCCAGGAACTGCTGCCATGGTCAGAAAAAGTCAAGTCCCAATGCCACAGTCTCAAAAAAACCTGATGTAGTTATCAATGTTCAAAATCTATGGGAATCCGCCAATTTGGCGGGTTCTTTCTTTAGTTGGTACTCATGTTTGAGTATTTACAGTGGTTTCGGCTTGCCAATCAGATCGTTGATATAGGCAATCAGTCCGCTTTTGTCCACATAGATATCTCTTCTGATCTGTGTGAACCCTTCATTTCCCGGATTTACATACATTCCCATCCGCCCTGGCCTCCTGTCACGAATTTTCTCCTATCATTATATCGTGACACCCTGCTTTTCTCAAGCCCATTCCCGGACTTTTCGCCTGCCGGAACGCGCTCTCAGCGTACGCTTCGCCACCCCGCCCGCCGGTTCCACCCGACGGCCGGATTTCTGCCAGCCATATGACCACCGTATCCGCTGCAGCGCGACGGCGCGACGACTGCAGGAACCGGCTTTTTTGCGGCGGGAACGGACAAAAAAAGGAAGCATTACGACTCCCGCTCTTTTTGACCACTTTTGGTTCGCTAAACCCGCCCTTTAGCGAACAGAGCAAAAGAAGCCCGGATTTGCGGGCTTCTTTTGGCGGCTGACCACTTTTGCTGACCACTTATTTATTTTTTTAACAGGTCGATGCACTCGCATTTTCGCTCGAGGCTGCTGTGGACGTAAATGTTCATGGTGGTGTTGATGGAAGAGTGGCCGAGGAGTTCGGCGAGGGTTTTGTAATCCATTCCTTTTTGCACCGCGAGCGTGGCGAAATTGTGGCGCAGCGCGTGGAAGTTCAGATAGCGCAGGCCGCAGGTTTCCAGAAGCTTTCGATATTTTTTCTGGATGCAGCACGGCTCCATGCAATGGGTGGTGCCGGTCAGAAGGAAGCGGTCTTTTGACTTCTGATGCCGGTGGACGTCTTCCAGCAGAAAGCCCGGAATGGGGATATTGCGGATGGAGCAGGCGGTCTTGGGCGAGCCGGTGTGCAGGACTGTTTTCGCATTTTCCAGGGCAGCGTCGTAGTGCTCATTTCTCATGCGGTAGACTGTCCGGCGGATCCGGATCTGCTCTGAGGAACGGTCATAGTCGCCCCATTTCAGGCCGCTCAGTTCTCCGATGCGAAGTCCGGTAAACATGCAGAGCAGCAGACCGAAGCTGAAGTCGTCGTCCTGCGCTTCCAGAAAGGATTCCAGGCGCAGCAGCTCCTCCCCGGTAAAGAGATTCAGCTGTTTTTTCGGCATTTTGGGGCAGTTGACCGTGGCCGGAGGCACGGCGATCCGGTGTTTCCGGTATGCGAAATGCAGAATGTTTCGCAGGAGAATGATGTTGGACTGGATATAGACGTTGGACAGGCCTTCCTGCATTTTGCTGTTGATGAAGGCCTGCATGGAGCTGTCGTCGATGGCGGAGAGCTCCATTTCCCCGAAACAGGGCTGAAGGTGCTGCTCGAGCATAATATTATACAGGAAATAACTGCTGTCCCGGATCGTGAGCCGGACGTCGCTTTTCCATTCTTCCACGAGCTGGTTGAAGCTGAGCATCACGGGCTCCGTCTCAAGTGTCCCGGTATCCTCGTCGGTCTCCAGCCGGGCAAGCACTTCGTTGCGGCGCCGCTTGGCGTCGGAATATCTGCGGGCGTACACATAGCCATAGATAATGTCCCCGTCGGGCTTCCTTCCTTTGATGTACCGGGCCTCCCAGCGGCCGTCCTTTCGCTTCCTGATATTTTCTCCTTTTTTACCCATAGAAATCCTCCTTTGCGTTGACCACGCAGCTGACTGCGTTAAAGTGATTTACGATATACCCACTATAATGCAGCCCGGGGCGGAAATGTCCCCGAAACTTCAAATCCGTCCGGGCAGTTTGCCATGCACCGCACTATCCGCCTGGATGAGGCGAACTATTATACCTGCGGCAACAACCGCTGCGCGCGGAGGCGGAGGCGCTGCGGAAGCTTTAGCGGAAACTCCGGGAAGATCAGACTTGCACTTCTGTCCGGGAATGGGTATAATAGGCGGGTACTACAAAAGACAGTTTTGCAAGGGGATACTAGTATTATGAAAAAGGTAGTGAAGTTTGGAGGCAGCTCTCTGGTGAGCGCGGAGCAGTTCCGGAAAGTCCGGGATATTGTGCTGGCGGAGGAGAGCCGCAGGTATGTGGTGCCTTCCGCGCCGGGAAAACGCTTTAACGGGGACGCGAAGGTGACGGATCTTCTGTACCAGTGCTATTACGCGGCGGCGAACGGCGAGGATTTCAGCGGACTGATGAAGCAGATCCGCGACCGCTATGAGGAGATCATCGACGGACTGGAGCTGAAGCTTTCCTTAGAGGACGAGTTCGCGCAGATCGCGGAGAATTTCCGGAACCGCATGGGCAGCGATTATGCGGCCTCGCGCGGCGAATATCTGAACGGCCTCGTGCTGTCGGCCTATCTGGATTACCCGTTCGTGGACGCGGCGGAGGTGATTCGCTTTGATGAGAAGGGAGAGTTCGATGCGGACACATCGAACCGTCTGCTCGGCGAGCGCCTCGCGGATATGCCGAACGCGGTGATTCCGGGATTTTACGGTTCCTATGAGGACGGCAGGATCAAGACCTTCTCGCGGGGAGGCTCGGATATCACGGGCTCGATTGTCTCCAGCGCGGTGGTGGCGGACCTCTATGAGAACTGGACGGACGTCTCCGGCTGCCTGATGGCGGACCCGAGGCTGATCAAGGATCCCGCCGTGATCGACGTGATTACTTATAAGGAACTCCGGGAGCTGGCCTACATGGGGGCGACGGTCCTGCACGAGGACGCGATCTTCCCGGTGCGCAAGGCCGGAATTCCGATTAATATCCGTAATACCAACCGTCCGGGCGACAAGGGGACGATGATCGTGGCGAGTACCTGCCACAGGCCGGATTATACGATCACGGGTATCGCCGGAAAGAAGGGCTTTGTCGCGGTTAACATTGAAAAAGATATGATGAACAGCGAGATCGGCTTCTGCCGCCGGGTGCTGTCCGAGTTTGAAAAGCAGGGAATCTCAATTGAGCACATGCCCTCCGGGATCGACACGATGACTGTGATCGTGCACCGGGACGAGTTTGAGGCGCATGAGCAGCAGGTTCTCGCCGGTATCCAGCGCGCGGTGAATCCGGATTATCTCGACGTGGAGGGCGATATCGCGCTGATTGCCGTGGTGGGGCGCGCCATGAAGTCGACGCGCGGCACGGCCGGACGGATCTTTTCCGCGCTGGCGCACGCGAATGTGAACGTCAAGATGATCGATCAGGGATCCAGCGAGTGGAACGTGATCGCGGGCGTCCGGGATGAGGATTTTGAAAAGGCGATCCGGGCGATCTACGATATCTTCATTAACACCCAGCTCTGAAGAATGTCTTAAATTTTTGTGAAATTGCGCTATTTTAAATGTAGTTGTGGTATACTTTCCCGTATAGACCTGATCAGGAGTAAGACAGCATGGTTACACGGGAAGAGTTTTACATGGACTCGGTTGACGGGGTTCACATGATACACGGCTACCGCTGGTACGACCCGCAGAGAAATACGAAGGGCGTTCTGCAGCTCGTGCACGGGATGCTGGAATATATAGGACGATATGATGCGTTTGCCTCGCAGATGGCGGAGGCCGGTTATTTTGTGGTCGGGCATGACCACCTGGGCCACGGCGACTCGGTGAACAGCCAGGAGGAGCGCGGCTGTATCGGAGAGGACGGCGCCCGGCTCTGGCTGAAGGATATTGAGCGGGTGCGGCGGGCGACGGCGGCAAATGTGCCGGATGTGCCGTATATCATGCTGGGGCACAGCATGGGCTCGTTCCTGGTACGCCGCTATCTGATCTACCGCGGCAGGAAGGTGGAAGGGGCGGTTATCATGGGCACCGGCCAGCAGCCGGCCGCGCTGGCGGGACTTGGCCGCCTGGTTGCGGGCATGTGTATGCTGGGAAGCGGGAGAGAGGGAAGAAGCCGTCTGCTGGATCAGCTGACCTGCACCGGTTATGCGAAGCGCTTTCCGGATAATGCGAGGACGGGCAGCTGGCTGAGCAGAGATCCGCAGGTGATGCTCGATGTGCTGCAGGATCCGAAGATGACGTTCCGCTTTTCGCTGGGGGCTTATGAAGCCCTGTTTCAGACCTTTCAGGAAGTCGTTACGCCGCGCGCGGCGGCCCGGATGCCAAAGGATCTGCCCCTGCTGATTCTCTCGGGAGATGAGGATCCGGTCGGGGAGAATGGAAAGGGACCGCGGCGTTTTGAGACGATGCTCAGGAAGATCGGCATGGAGGACGTGCGCTGTATGATTTATCCGCACGGACGGCATGAGCTTCTGAATGAGCTGAATAAAGAAGAAGTAATCAGTGACATAGAACTCTGGTGCGCAGCTGTCTGCGCGCGGAGCACAGCCGAAAAATCAGGGAGATGATAAGGATGAAAAGATGGATTCCACTGCTTTTATCTGCGGTGATGCTGGTATCTCTGCTGCCTGCAGGCAGCCTGCGTGCGGAGGCCGCCGGGACGGCAGTGCTGGCGCTTGGCGCGGATCTCAGTGATTCCGAGCGCACGACCGTGCTGGCGGAGATGGGGATTACGGAAGAGGAAGCCGCTTCCTATGAGACGATCTATGTTACCAATGAGATGGAGCATGAGTATCTGGACGACTCACTGGGGGCTTCGGTAGTTGGCACGCGGGCGCTTTCGTCCGTGCTGCTGATTCCACAGGAGAGCGGCGCCGGACTCACGGTGGAGACGCACAATATCAGTTACTGCACGGTTGCCATGTATCGCAACGCCCTGCTGACCGCGGGCGTGGAGGACGCACAGGTGATTGTAGCTGCGCCTTTCTCAATCAGCGGCACGGCGGCGCTGATCGGAGCGGTGAAGGCATATGAGACCTACAGCGGTACGGAGGTCAGTGGGGATGCGCTGGATGCGGCTACCGATGAACTGGTGCTGACCAGTGAGCTGAGTGAGGAGCTGGATTCCGAGGAGGTTTCCGATCTGATTGCCTATCTGAAGCAGCAGGTCGCGGAGCAGGATCTGGATGATCCGGATAAGCTCACGGAGCTGGTGACCCAGGCGGCTGCGGAGATGGGAATTGAGCTGACGGATGAACAGATTTCGCAGATCGTGAACCTGCTCCTGAAACTGAACAATCTGGATATCGATGTGGATACTCTGGTGTCGCAGGCGCAGGATCTGTACAGTAAGATCGAGTCTCTGGGAATCGATATCGATACGGAGAAGGTCGGGAATTTTATCACGCGCTTTATATCGTCCATCTGGGATCTGATTCAGAGCTTTCTCTCAAAATAAGTGCTTTCAGCACCGGGTAGAGACGGAGGAGGAAGGATCGGGCGTGTGGTCAGTCTTCCTCTATGACGTGGAATTCCAGAAAGTCAAAATCAATGTGTTCGACAAAGCTGTCCTGCCGGAAACGGGTTCTGGCATGGCGCTGAAATTCTCTGACATTGGAGTCCAGCCAGATCGGCACTCCCAGGTCAAAGGCACGGCAGATTTCGTCCAGCGCATGAAATACTTTCTGCGTGCGGGTATCCTCGCTGTCGTCACAGATCGTGATATCGCAACGCAGATGATTGTCTTTTATGATTTTTCCCCATACACGGAACATGAAACGCCCTCCAAACTGTTATCTGAAAGGAAGTATAGCGGTTTTGGACCGTGTTGTAAAGAGGCGAAACCTGGCAGGAGGTAAGAAGAAAATGACGGAGGAGATGAGTATCCGGGAATATATTCGCAGGAAGCCGCGGGAAGACGGCTTTGAGACGGCCATGTTTATCTATCAGTCCGCGCTGGATCAGATGAACAGCCGCATCGAGGTTCTGAACAACGAGCTGAACCATGTGTATTCCTATAATCCGATCGAGTATGTGAAATCGCGCCTGAAGACGCCGGAGAGCATCATGAAAAAGCTCCGGAAGCAGGGGCATGACGTCAGCATTGACGACATGGTTGAGTACGTCAACGATATCGCGGGTGGGCGGATTACCTGCTCGTTCTTCTCGGAGATTCAGTTCCTGGCGGCGATGCTCGCGCGGCAGGATAATCTCTCCGTGCTCAGCATCAAGGATTATCTGGGACATCCGAAGGAGAGCGGGTACAAGAGCTATCATATGCTGCTCCTTGTTCCGGTCGCGCTGACCGATGCGGTTGTGCCCACGAAGGTGGAAGTACAGATCCGGACGATGGCGATGGATTTCTGGGCGAGCCTTGAGCACAAGATCTATTATAAATATGAAGGAAATGCTCCGGATTACTTCGCGCGGGAGCTTCGCGAGTGCGCTTCGATCATCTCAAAGCTGGATGCGAAGATGATGTCACTCAATGACGCGATGAAAAAGATGGACGGCGAATGAGGAAGCCGCCGTCCGATGTCTATGTGTCCTTGCATGCGAGCATGCAGTCCACATAGCCGCCGTCCGGGAC
>JAJPZP010000158.1 GCA_021204285.1 Lachnospiraceae bacterium
AAATGTGGACTATCTCGTCTCCACCGGCGGTTCGGGCGGCGGAGCGCACGCGACGATGTTCGCGGCGACCTCGAATAACCCGGACTTCTATCCCTACCAGGAGGAAGTCGGCGCGGTCGGCGTCTATCTCACGGAGGATGGCTCCTACACGACGACCGTCACGATCGACGGCGAGGAGGTCGATCTCTCCGACGGCGCGTGGGGCTGCATCGCTTACAGCGCAATCACCTCGCTCTACGAGGCAGACATGGCGCTGGCCTTCGAGTATTATCTCGACACGGACTACAGCTTCGGCACGGACTTCCAGGCGCAGCTCGCTGAATACCTGTCGGAAGCCTATATGGACTATATCAATGAACAGAACTTAAGTATAGCTGAGGCCGACGTCAGCTTTGATCTCGACGGGGACGGCGCGCTGACAAGCACGATCGCGCTGACGATTGAATATGACGAGGAGCTTTACGCCGACACCAACGGTTACGGCGGCACGTATCTCGACCTCTATCTCGCCGAGTTTGTCTCAAATCTGCAGTGGTACCTCGACAATCTCGACTACGCGGAGGGCTGGACCTGGTTTGACGCGGATGGAAACGCACTCCCGGATGATGAGGTCGCGGCGATGACGACCGCGGATAAGGCGGAAGCTTTCCTGGAAGGCCGGTACGCAGCGACGAGCAGTGGCCGTATGGGTGGCGGTATGCCCGGAGCTATGGGCGGCGGCATGGGAGACGGCTCACTGTCCGATGGTCTTGACAGCAACAACCTGCCGGATGGTGGTCTGGACGATGCAGACGCAGGCAACGGAGGCATGCGGGGAGGCAAAGGCGGCGGACGCGGCGAACTGCCGGATGATGCCATGGATATCGCCAGCACGGATGACACCACTTCCGCAGGCATGAGTCTGCCAGACAGCAATACAGATGGCACGGCTCCCGACCTTACGGACGGCGACTTCCCAGACGATATTTCAGAGAGCGCTTCCTCCATCACGAACGAAAATGTCGAAACCGCCGGCGACGCGATGGACGTCGGCACACCCGACGCGGGCACGACACAATCCGCCTCCGGCTCGACCGATTCCACCAATTATTCCTCTTATGAGGAAATGCTGGAAGCCTATGAGGCCGACATCGCAGAAATTCTCGCGGGCGATGAATATGGGAACAACATCGTCTCTCTCTACAACCCGCTGAATTACATCGGCGACGACGATACGGAAGATCCGTCCTGGGTGCGTATCCTGATGGGTGCCTCAGAGGGCGACATGTCAATGTTCACCTCCCTCAACCTGCAGATCGCCATGCTGAACGCGGGCGTCGACTGCAACATCGAGTGGCAGTGGAACGGCGGCCATGTACCGTCCGAGATCTTCAGCAGTTCCTTCGCGCTCTACGTCGACCAGATGTACGCGGAATACGCGGCTGAGGCGATGGTCACAGAGATTACGGCCACGGCGGCGGAAGCGCAGACCACGAACGGCGGCGCGACGGAGGCCACCGGCACGGATCTCAGCTCCTGGGTAAACTACGATGACACGGCGAACGTCTCCTTCTCCCTCGCAGACGCGGCCTCCTATCGCACGGCAGGCGCGAGCAAGGCCATGCCGGGATTTGACGTCATCGACTACGGTCAGGAGGACTATGTCTTCGGCAGCGATACGCAGGACGCGCGGCACTGGGATACCTTCCTGCTCGATATCTTTGAAGAACATGCTGACACTTTATCTGAACTGTTCAATGCGAACTGAATAAAACAAAACTGCGCGGCGGGCGTTTCCCTATCCGGAAAAGCCCGCCGCGTATCTCTCTTAAATCATATTTATTTCTCACAAATCCCATCAATCCATGCGAACAGTTCCTCCAGATCATAATCCCCGCTGTGGGGCAAACCCCAGGGGAGGCAAAAGTCTGTATCATACCCTCTGTTTCTGAGCAAAGTTGCCAGTATCACCGGTATCGCCAGTGAGGTATCCCGGTCAAATGCTCCGTGCCGGATTCGCCAGTGCTTTGTTGTGTCCGCCTCTCCGATGTAATTGAGCGGGTTCAGCATCTTCACAATCTTCTCATCCGCCATCATCCCATTTACCTCGCTGTGTGCCGCAGAATACTCTGTAAAATGCTTTACCGCTATTTCTTCTGTACCGTACTCTTCATTTTCCGGGGACTGTAAATCCAGGGCATCGAAAGCGGGAGCAGCCTTCATTCTGGTGATTTTCCGAATATAAGCTTTCCAGTCCATATCGGCCACATGCCCCTCCACTACCGTCAGATAGTCCTGCATGTCCACCAGACTTCCGGCCACACTGAGCCACTCAAGCCGCCCGGCTGAATCGTGCGTCTCAAGCTCACTCTGCGCCGACGCCATTACAAAGCGCTTCACATATTCCAGAAAGCTTCCCTCTCCATCTTCTTCCAGATGCAGCTCCTGTCCGCTCTCATCCTTCAGGTGCAAACCATTCAGATAAGCCGGAAACAGCTTTTTCAACTCTCCGGACACCACCATCTGCTTATCTGTCATCGTTCCACTGTAAGGCACTCGTTCCACACCGTGCTCCGTCTTCACATGCTTTGTCCTGTAAAACTCACGGCATCCGCAGAACTGCCACTCGTAGGCGCTGTCTGCATTTTCCAGATTATGAATCGGGCAGTAACAGTTCGCGGCGAAGATATCGTCCCGCTCCTTCGCCGCTCCGATTGACGTGAGATACGGCTCATAATCCGGATGGTTCCCGGTTGCCCCCATCAGCGCGGAAAGCGCTCCCCCAGCACTGGTGCCGCTGGTGATTATGCGCTCTGTATCGCCGGGAATCCTCTCCCGGTTATGTCGCAGGTAGCGCACCGCTGCCTTCATATCAACAATCAGCGCCGGCGCCTTTCCGACCATCCAGCCTGTCTCTTCGCCGTCAATCGTCCCCTTCGCGCCCTCAAAGAACTCTGTGCTTCGCTTTCCGGTCGTGCGTCCTCGTACCCCCGCGCAGGCAACCACATATCCATGCTCCAGCGCCCGGCAGACTGCATTGGGCCTTCCATAACGGTCAGGTCCCGGTTCATCAGCCGGACCTTCCATATATCCGCCCACCGTGTTCGGCATAAAGATCGGAGCCGTGTGAAGCCCATAGCCATTCCTCGTTTCCCCGCGGTAATACAACTCCGGCACAAACAGATTCAGCCTTTGTACAGACGCCACAGGATTCTGACAATACACGATTCCCATAAATGCGCGGTATTCCACACTGCACTCTCCCAGCATACACGTCTTTACCGCATAATTCTCTCTGTCGAAATCCAGAATATCGCTCATCCGACATTTCTCCTTTTCTCCTCAAGCTCTGCCAGGAGCCTGTCCAGGCAGCCCGCAAAATTCCGTCTTAAAATCTCCAGTTCCGATGCGTCCGCATCATCCACATGGATTCCTATGCTGACCGATACTGTACAACCCAGCTTCGACGCGGCTTTTTTCGCTCCGGAAGCAGCGAGTTCGTCATCCCGATGCCCGTATACCGTCACGGTACTCACCGAGGCGGAATGTCGTTGCGGCTCATAGACTGCCAGCGACACTGCCCCGATATGGGGCTTCGTTCCCCCAGCAAACAGAAACGCCACATCCTCCCCGCATCGGACTGCCCTGCCTTCGATCCGGTAAATTCCGTCTCCACAGAACGCAAAAATCTCCTCCATGTCATTCCTCCGCTCCGGGGCCTTCCCAGGGATGAAACTCCCGGTATTCCAGATCAAACTGCATCAGGATCTTCCCGACAATATGGTGAATCTGCTCCTCCACTGTCGTCTGTCCACTGTAAAAGCTCAGCATCGGCGGGACGATCACACAGCCCAGTGTCACCGCCTCATTTAAGTTTCTCAAATGCACCTTCCCCAGAGGCATTTCCCTTGGACAAAGTACGACCCGGCGATTTTCTTTCAGGCACACGTCTGCGGCTCGCAACAGCAGATTATCCGCATAGCCACTGACGATGCCGGCCAACGATTTCATGCTGCATGGCGCCACGACCATGCCCATCGTCCGGTAGGAACCACTGGAAATCGCAGCTGCCATGTCGTGGGGATCATAATTCACATCCGCCAGAGACGTAAGCTCCTCAAAGGATCGCTCCGTCTCCAGTTCCCAGGTTCTGCGCGCCGCATCCGTCGCAATCAGATGAAGCTCTATCCCCTGTTCCTTCACAGCGCGAGCCAGATAATAACCCAGAATGACGCCGGAAGCCCCACAGACTCCCAGTATTATCCGACGCCTGCACATACTCATTCCTCGAAATCCGGCAGCCATTTCCTGGGATCCACCTCCAGAAACGGCGCGCGATAAAACTGCTCCTTCAGGTCATAAGGTACGGTACAGTCAAAGATTGTCTTACAGGAAATCCCGACATCCCTGATACTCGTGCTGTAAGCCGGTTTACTGCTCGGATCCAGCGGATGACAGCGAACACCGGGAATCGTCACAATATCCCGGTCCCCCTGAAAGCGGGTATTCATCGCCCACAGCACATCGTTCGTATCAAAAATATCCACGTCCTCGTCCACCAGGATCACATGCTTGAGCTCCGGAAACGCGGAAAATGCCAGAAGCGCTGCCTGACGCTGCCTGCCCTCGTCCGTGTGATCTTTCTTACGGAACTGCAGGATCACCATATATTTTCCTCCACTGGAGCGGTGCGCATAGATTCCGGTCAGACGCCCTGGCATTGCCTTCTCAATCATACCATAAATGCTGGCCTCCGTAGGGATTCCTGCCAGATTCACGTGCTCCTCCGAGGGTCCGATACAGGTCTGCATGATCGGATGCCTGCGATGCGTAACCGCTTTCACCTTAATCAGCCAGCACTCATGGCTGGCAGGTCCATTGTACCCCGGAAATTCCGGCATCGCGTACCCCGTATGACTGTTCTGATCTTCTACAACCTTCACGCCCGGTACAATCTCGCCCTCGATTACGTATTCCGCATTGGCAATTGCCTTCTCCGGAATGCTCACGCACGAAATCAATTCCACAGGCTTCCGGCGCAACGCACCCGCGATAGACAGTTCATTGAATCCCAGCGGCGTTGTCGGCGGCTCAAAGCATGAGGTGATCTCAATGGCCGGATCCACACCGATGGAGACGGAGATCGGCAGCGGCTTCCCCAGTTCGGTCGCACGCTCCGCCATGGCTCCGATATGCCGGCTGCCCGGCTGCAGAAAGATGGACAATTCGTCCTTTCCCTGGATACACATCCGGTGGATCGTCACATCACTGCATCCGGTATCCGGATGCGTGGCGTAACACATCCCCATTGTGATATAGGGGCCCGCATCCACTGGCGTGTTTGTCGGAGCCGGAACCAGTTTTCGCAGGTCAAAATCCGCGTCAGTCGCCCGATGCACGACCTCCTGACAGGGAACCGCGCCCTGTGTCGTCACCGGCTCCAACGGTTCCTTCACACAGTCATAGATTACCTTCGGAAGCTCTTTTTCCGTACAGCCCAGAAGCAGCGCCGTACGCTTCCTGCTTGCCAGCAGACCGATCAGCACTCTGGCATCATCAAAGCCTTCAATCTCATTGAACATCATCGCCGGACCATCTACATGGGTCGGACGCTTCACCGTGCCTCCCGCTCCAACATAACGGTAAACACCGGAGAGCTCCGCCTCCGGGTTTACAGGCACATCCGTCTGTACGAGCTGTCCCGGCGTGCCCTCCAGCACTGCCAGAGCATCCCGCAGAGATAAGATATCTGTCCTGTTGTTCATTGTGAAATCCCCTCCATCCGTTTCAACATCGCTTTTCTTCTGTATAAAGGATATTCCCCTGCCGTCCGTCCAGGCGACGGTTTCGCTCATCCACCGGCCTCGCACTCAACACCGGAATATCACGGAATGATGTCTTCTGCGCTTCGTCCTTCCCTGCCAGAATGTCTGTACAGCATTCGATGACATTGTTAAGAAGTTCTTTTGGAGATTCACAGCTTCCGTGATTTCGCAGAATCCGGTCATACTCTCCTTCGTAGGTTTTTACATACAGCAACGTTTCCAGATACGCGGACACCGGACTGCTGCTCTCAAAACAAAGCAACACCTCCAGACCGCAGCCATCCCCAAACAGGATCATGCGCTCCTCCCGGATGAGAATCATCATCATACCCGGCGTGTGTCCCGGAGCCGCGATCGCCTGGAGCGTAACGCCGCCCAGATCGAACGTCTGCTTATCTTCCAGCGGAAGAAACTCCTTCGTCCGCACCGGCATATATTCCTCCGCAGGAATGGCTTTCGTCTCCTCGTGTTCCAGATAATGAGCGCGCCGCATCGCAAAGCTGCTGTGTTCCCGGTAGACCTCCAGATCTTTTAAATTCATGTAGGTCTCCTCCCACAGCGCCGCCCCGTTCGCGTGATCCACATGACCGTGCGTCAGCAACACAAACACGGGCTTTTTCGTCAGCGTCTCCACATATTCCCGCAGATTGCCGAGACCGTGCCCGGTGTCAATGACACAGGCACGGTCTTCTCCTTCCACCAGATAGAGCGCCACTCCCAGTATATCATAGATTCGCGTGACCCGTTCTGTCAGTTTCTCACTGGTAAAAAATATCGGCATTTATTCATCCTCATCGCCATCGCTGTTCTGCTTCTGCCAGTCGTTGATGAACACAAGCTGATCGCGGGCTTCTTCCACGCACTCCAGGATGAAATCCCAGGTCAGCATATCCTCATCCACGATCATCAGCTGCATAGCCAGCGGTACATTGACTCCCGACAGCAGGAACACATGATCATTCATGTACGGGAAAAACTTCTGATTTACACTCCCGCTCATGAGATCCGTCATCACCACCACCGTATCGTCCGGTGAGAAAGTTTCAAACAAATCCTTCACTATGGCCGCAAGATCCTCATCCCCGGCCTCATTCATATACGCCGAGATATCATAGAGTGCGTCCTCGGATTTTGTCAGGAACTCCATCGTATCCTTCAAGCCGGCAGCCATACTGTGATGAGACGCAAATACAAAACGCTTCATAATTCTCCTCCGTTATGCCAGGATACCGGTTGCCGCGCCGATCATGGAAATCACGATGATACCGAGAATAATCCAGGTCAGATTGACCTTCTTTTTAATCAGCTTGTAAATACCCCATGTCGCAAAAATCGGAAGGATGCAGGGGAAAATGCTGTCCAGAATTCCGGTCTGCAAATCCAGCGCTACATCGCCAAAACTGAAGGATACACCAAGATTGATACTCACTGTTGTCGCGATCAGGAAACCTACAACCGTCAATCCAAGGACGGAAGCCGCCTCTGTCAGTGCGTTCAGCGTATTGCTCAGCGAGGTGATCAGCTTCGCACCCATGTTGTAACCCAGATCCCAGAGATAAAACTTCGAGACAAACACTGCCAGGTTCACGAGTACATACAGCGCCAGGCCGAAAGGATTTCCTTCCATGCCCATATACGCCGCGATGGAACCGAATACCGTAGGAATCAGAGCCCACATGATCGTATCTCCAATGCCGGAGATAGAACCCATCAGGCTGACCTTCATATCATTTACCGTGTTCAGAGCACTGATGCCCTCCTTATCCTCCACTGCCAGCGTCATGCCGAGCAGGATAGAGCCCATGGGCGGGTTAATATTAAAGTATTTGAACTGGTTTTTCAGGGACTTCTTATAATCCTCATCATCCGGATACATTTTCCGGAGTGCCTTCATCTGGGAATACACACAGGTGGTTGCCATCTGGTTTTCATAGTTGAAGGTGGAGGAGCCGAGCAGCCAGCGCCGTCCACAGCGGAACAGATCCTTTTTGGTTAATACAGGTTCTTTACTCATCTTCCAGTCCTCCTATTTCTTCATTTCCTGCGGTGACAGCAGCGGGAGCCGCAGCCTGCCTCTTGTAAACCTCATATGCCCATACACCGCCGATAATTGCAACGGGAATCACACCGCTCATCAGCTCGCTGAGGCCAAAGTAAGTTGCCAGCACAAAGCCAAGCATCACGCAACCAAACCACTTCTTCGCGGGCATGTAGTTGAGCAGCAGCGCCATACCTACGACAGGAAGGGCCGCTCCCGCGATGGAAAGTCCTCCGGTAAACCAGGCCGGCATCGCGTCAATGATAAAGTTTACCGCATTCACGCCAACCGCACAGTAAATGGATGTAGGCAAGGCAGTCGCCAGACCCATCAGGATGGGAGAGAGCAGGATGATATGCTCCATCGCACCAAACTTGCCCTCATCACAATATTTCTCTGCCTTGCGGGCGATAAATCCGTTGAGGATCTTGACAATCACGTCCAGCTGTACATAGAGCATGGCTACGGCCACACCGATGGTCAGACCAGACTCCAGATCCGCGTTGCTGGAAATTGCCACTGCAGTGCCGAGGATGGCAGCCAGTCCATAATTCGGGACAGAGGAACCGCCGATAGCGGCCACGCCCAGGCTCATGAGCTGACAGGATGCGCCGATGGCAAGACCTGTCTGCCAGTCTCCCATGGCAAGACCTGCCAGGAAACCGAACACGATATGGTTTGACGGGACGATCTGCGTTCCGTAGGCGTCAAAGCCCTGGAAAAACGCAATCAAAATGATTAAAATTGCCTGTAATGCAGTCATTTTTCTTCTCCTTCTTTATTCTCTGCTCTCTACAGAGTAATGTACTGATCGAGTCGTTCTTCTTTGTCCTTCGGGACATACTGAACAGTAATCGATGACCCGGAAGCTGCCAGCGCCTGATAGACCGGCTCTTCCTCCTTCTTTACAAAAGCACGGCGGCTGACCTGCACCGCCTCCTCACCATCCTCCGGAGCGACCGTGCCGCCCAGGACGATGCGCGGAATCTTTTCCCCCTGCTCCGTCAGACGCAGCAGAATGGCCGGATCCTGCACGATCACAAATACGGTCTGATTGTTGTACTTTCCTGCTGCAAAGTTTGTCCGCGCCGTCTCCTCCGTGATAATGGAAAGCGCACATCCCGCCGGCTTACCCATCTGCATACCGCTCTTCAGGAGCGGGTCAGACGCAATGTGATCATCGATAACCATCACACGCTGCGCACCGATGAAGGGCGCCCACTGGGTCGCCACAATCCCATGCAACAGACGGTTATCCACTCTCGCTGAAACAATTGACATATCCTTCC
>JAJPZP010000057.1:0-8699 GCA_021204285.1 Lachnospiraceae bacterium
ATAACGTTTTGTGCCTTGAGCGTCAAAAACGCGAAAGGAATGGATATAACAATGAGTGACTATGTAATTACCACAGACAGTGGTGCGGATCTGTCCCGGGAATACCTGGAAGAGCATCAGCTCAGGATCGCGTCGCTGACCTGCCTGATGGATGGGGAATCCTATAATGACGAGCACCCGATTTCAGACAAGGATTTCTACGCGAAGATCCGCGGCGGTTCGATGCCAACCACTTCGCAGGTGAGTCCGGAGCAGGCGCGCGAGCTCTTTGAGCCGTTCCTGAAGGCGGGAAAGGACGTCCTGCATCTGGGCTTTGACTCCGGCATCAGCGGCAGCTACCAGAGCGAAGAAGCCGCGGCAAAGGAGCTTCGGGAAGAATATCCGGAGAGAAAGCTGATCGTCATCGACACGCTTTGCGCGTCCATGGGGCAGGGTCTTCTGGTACATAAAGCGCTGAAGATGAAGGAAGCGGGCGCCTCCCTTGAGGAGGTGGCCAGCTGGTGCGAGGAGAATAAGATGGGGATGGCCACTTATGTGGTGGTGGATGACCTGAACCATCTCTACCGCGGCGGCAGAGTATCCCGCAGCAGCGCTGTGCTCGGCAGTGTGGTCGGCATCAAGCCGATTATCCACATTGATGAGAAGGGGGAGCTGGAGGTCTGTGGCAAGATCCGCGGCCGCAAGAAGGCGATCCAGCATATCATTGATCAGATTATGGAGCGGAAACGGGACGAGGAGAAGATCGTGTCCATCAGCCACGGCGACTGCCTGGAGGATGCGGAGGCGATGAAGAAGATTCTTATGGAGCAGTACGGGATTGAGGAAGTACTGATCAGCTATGTCGGACCGGTGATCGGTTCCCATACCGGACCGGGCGTGCTGATATTGTCCGCCCTGTCGAAGTCGAGATAAAAAAAGAGGAGAAATACGGATATGTCATCAGAAAAATTTATTATGTTAATCGCGATCCTGCTCTATCTGGTCGGCGTGGTCATGATCGGTGTGCGGCTCGCGAAGAACAATCAGACAACGGAAGACTTTTACCTGGGCGGGCGTAAGCTCGGTCCTTTCGTCACTGCGATGAGCGCGGAAGCCTCTGACATGAGCAGCTGGTTGCTGCTTGGGCTTCCCGGAGTAGCTTACCTTAGCGGCGTCGCAGACGCGGCCTGGACTGCGATCGGACTTGCGATCGGCACTTATGTGAACTGGCTGATTGTCGCAAGACGTCTGCGCAACTACACGGTGGAGGCCGGAAACTCGACGATGCTGCCGGCCTTTTTCTCGAACCGCTACCGCGATGAGAAGAAGATCCTTTCTGTGATCGCGGCAGTCGTCATCATCATTTTCTTTGTGCCTTATACGGCGTCGGGCTTTTCCGCCTGCGGCAAGCTCTTCTCGTCGCTGTTCGGTGTGGACTATGTGCTGGCTATGATTTTCAGCGCGATCATTATTGTGGCCTATACAACGCTGGGAGGATTCCTGGCAGCGAGTACCTCCGACTTTGTGCAGAGTATTATTATGACCTTCGCGATTATTGTAGTCCTCGGCTTCGGCTTTACAACCGCGGGCGGCGTGGGTGCCGTGATGGCGAATGCGCAGTCGATGGCCGGTTATTTCAGCCTGACAGCCATGTACGATGCGGCGAGCAATTCATCAACGCCCTATAGTCTGCTGACGATCGTTTCAACGCTGGCCTGGGGACTTGGTTATTTTGGCATGCCGCACATCCTGCTGCGCTTCATGGCGATCGAGAATCCGGACAAGCTGAAACTCTCGCGCCGCGTGGCTTCCGTGTGGGTCGTGATTTCCATGACGGTGGCGATTTTCATCGGCGTCGTCGGAAACGCGATGTCAAAGATTGGCGCGATTCCGGAGCTTGAGGATTCGGAGACCGTCATCATCGAGATTGCGAATCTGATCGCACAGAACGGCGTGCTTGCAGCGCTGGTGGCCGGCATCATCCTGGCCGGTATCCTGGCCGCGACGATGTCAACGACGGATTCCCAGCTTCTGGCAGCTTCGTCCAGCGCTTCGCAGAATATTCTGAAGGAAGTGTTCCTGAAGGATATCAGCGAGAAGACTGCCATGCGCGTCGCCCGTATTACGGTGCTGATCATGGCGGTCATCGGCGTCTTCATCGCCCGCGATCAGAACAGTTCCGTCTTTGGTATCGTGTCCTTCGCCTGGGCAGGCTTCGGCGCGGCCTTCGGCCCGCTGGTGTTGATGGCGCTCTTCTGGAAGCGTTACAATATGTATGGCGCACTGGCCGGTATGGTGAGCGGCGGTATTATGGTCTTTGTCTGGAAGTTCATCGTACGCCCGATGGGCGGTCTGCTCGACATTTACGAGCTGCTTCCGGCTTTCCTCGTGGGCCTTGCCTTCCATGTGGTTGTAAGCCTTCTGACCGAAGAGCCTTCGCAGGAAATCAAGGATGAGTTTGACCGCGTAGCGGCGATGAAGTGATGATGCAAGGGCTTCAAGGTCGAACAATGGATGCTTGTACCCCCGGGAATTCCCGGGGGTTTTCCATTTTCAGGATTGTGTTTCTGAAAAAACTGTGCTATACTTGCCACATCTAAAATCTGTAATGCATATCGCGACATTTTTCCCAAATACAAAAGTTTACGGAGGAAAAAATGATGTTCAGCATGATTTTGTCAGCGGCTGTGCTCGGCGTGGAGGCGTGCGCGGTGCAGGTCGAGGCGGATATCTGCGATGGGCTGCCGCAGTTTTGCATGGTCGGCGATCTCTCACAGGAGGTTCGGGAGGCGTCCGATCGTGTGCGTACCGCTCTGAAAAATACGGGAATTTCGTTTCCGCCCAAAAAAGTGACAGTCAATCTCTCACCTGCGCATATCAGAAAGGAGGGGACGCGCTTTGACCTGCCGGTAGCGGCGGCGCTTCTTGCGGCGCTCGGCGTCTTTCCGGCGGAATATGCTGAGGGCGTGATGATTGTGGGAGAAATCAGCTTAAGCGGGCAGGTCAGGCCCGTAGGCGGTGTCCTGCAGACCGTGCTGCTCGCGAAGGAGAAAGGGTGCCGCCTTTGCATGGTGCCGCGTGAGAATGCGGGCGAGGGCGCTGCAATTGGAGGCATTCCGGTCGTCGGCATCGAAAATATTCAGGAACTGCTGGCGTGCCTGCTCTCTCCGGAACTCGGCGCGCGGCGTGCGGAGGGCTCCCGCCCGTGGAATCCGGATGAGATTCGCGATACCGGAGAGGATTTTCGTGAGGTGAACGGGCAGCTCGCGGTGCGCCGCGCGGCAGAGATCGCGGCGGCAGGGATGCACAATTTTCTGATGGTGGGAAGTCCGGGCTCCGGTAAGACGATGATTGCACGGCGGATGCCGACGATCCTGCCGCGGCTGACGCTGGAGGAGAGTCTGGAAATCTCGGGCGTATACAGCGCCTGCGGTCTTATGACAGGGGCGGAAGGGCTTGTGACGGCGCGCCCCTTCCGCTCTCCGCATCATACGGTTTCCGCAGCCGCGCTGGCTGGAGGAGGGAGAAGCGTGAAGCCTGGTGAGATCAGTCTTGCTACGCGCGGCGTACTCTTTCTGGACGAGCTGCCGGAATTTTCCCGCAATGCCCTGGAAGTATTGCGTCAGCCCATGGAAGATGGTTTTGTCACGGTCAGCCGAACGGAGATGAAGTACACCTTTCCGGCGCATTTTCAGCTGGTAGCGGCGATGAATCCCTGTAAATGCGGCTTCTATCCGGATCGGAGCCGCTGCCGCTGTCAGCCGGGCGAGGTGAATCGTTATCTTCGAAAAATTTCGAGGCCATTGCTTGACCGTATTGATATCTGTGTGGAGATTCCCCGCGTTGAATACCGCGATCTGTCGCAGTCGGAGGAGAATGAGTCGTCGGGGGAGATCCGTGGGCGCGTGGGGGCAGCGCAGCGGATTCAGAGCGAGCGCTATCGGGACTGTCCCTGGCAGTTCAACGCGCAGCTTCGTGCTTCAGCGATCCGGCGTTTTTGTCCACTTGGCAGCGCAGAGCGCCAGATCATGGAGCGCGCATTTGATCGGATGAACCTGAGCGCGAGGGCGTACCACCGGATCATTAAGGTTGCGCGTACGATCGCAGATCTGGAGGGTGAGGAGCGGATCCGGGATGTACATCTTCTGGAGGCAATCGGTTATCGCTCGCTCGATCAGCGCTTCTGGGAGGTGTCCTGAAGATGGCAGTATATTATAATAGAAGAAACCCGACTGAAAAGCGGGAAAAAGACATACAATATATCGCCCGGGACGATGCACGCTATCCGGAGATTCTGACGCATTACAGCGGGATGCCAAAGGGACTCTGGCTGCTGGGGCGCCTGCCGGATCCGACACGCCCAAGCGTGGCGATTGTCGGCGCGCGGGATTCGAGCCCCTTTGGAGACCAGACGGCCAGATGGTTCGCTTCGGAGCTGGCAGCGGCGGGTGTGCAGATTATCAGCGGTATGGCCTGGGGGATCGACGGCATGGCGCATGAAGGAGCCCTGGAGGCGGGTGGCGATACCTTTGCGGTGCTTGGCTGCGGCGTGGATGTATGTTACCCGTCCGGACACCGGAAGCTTTATGAAGCGTTGATTGCACGTGGAGGTATCCTCTCAGAGCTGGAACCCGGCAGCCGACCGCTGGCCTGGCATTTTCCGCTGCGGAACCGGATTATCAGCGCTCTTTCCGATCTGGTACTCGTGGTCGAGGCGCGTGCAAAGAGCAGTTCGCTTATCACCGCAGACCTCGCACTTGAACAGGGCAAAGAAGTCTTTGCCGTGCCGGGACGTGTTACGGACGATCTGAGTCGCGGCTGTCTGAATCTGATCCGGCAGGGTGCAGGCCTCGCTTCGAGTCCTGCGGAGGTGCTGGATGCACTTGGAATTTTGGCAAATAAGGACACATTTTGCCAATGTAATTAGAAAGTTATACTTGCCAATGACGAAATTATCCTGTATAGTTGGTTACGTTTACAGCCCGTGTCTTTGGAGGAGCTGACCCGCAGAACCGGATTTTCTGTCTCAAGAACACTTACGCTGCTTATGAGTATGGAGTTAAAGGGCTGTATCCGGGAAGTTCAGAAAAATCATTATGTAAGGACGGATTTAAAATTTACAGATGGCAAAGAATCTGGTGATCGTGGAGTCGCCTGCAAAGGTGAAGACAATTAAAAAATTTCTGGGGCCAAAGTACGAGGTCATGGCCTCGAACGGGCACGTGCGGGATTTCCCCAAGAGCCAGTTCGGGATTGACGTTGAGCATAACTATGAGCCCAAATATATTACGATCCGGGGAAAGGGCGAGATTTTAGCAAAACTTCGCAGGGAAGCGAAGAAGGCAGACAAAGTTTATCTTGCGACCGACCCGGACCGTGAGGGGGAGGCGATTTCCTGGCATCTTTCCCAGGCATTGAATCTGGATGAAAAGAAGATGTACCGCATTTCCTTCAATGAGATTACAAAGACGGCGGTGAAGGAATCGCTCAAAAACGCGCGGGAGATTGACATGGATCTGGTGGATGCCCAGCAGGCGCGCCGCATGCTTGACCGTATGGTCGGTTACCGGATCAGCCCGATTCTCTGGGCAAAGGTGAAGAGGGGCTTAAGCGCCGGCAGAGTGCAGTCAGTGGCGCTGCGCATCATCGCGGATCGAGAGGAAGAAATTGCGGCTTTTGTTCCGGAGGAGTACTGGAGCCTGGATGCAGATTTTCATGTGGAAGGGGAGAAAAAGCCCCTGACAGCAAAATTTTACGGGACGGTAGAAGAAAAGCGCGGGATCAGTTCCCGTGAGGAGATGGATCAGGTGCTGGCGGCGCTTGAAAACGCTGCGTTTTCGGTGACGGATGTAAAAAAGGGCGAACGTTCGAAGAAGGCGCCGCTTCCCTTCACGACCAGTACCTTGCAGCAGGAGGCGTCGAAAGTGCTGAATTTCTCCACTTCGAAGACGATGCGCCTGGCGCAGCAACTCTACGAGGGCGTGGATCTTGGCTCGCGTGACACTGTGGGTATTATTACCTACCTGCGTACCGATTCTATGCGCGTTGCTGAGGAAGCGGACCGCGCGGCCCGGGAATATATTTCCGGGCAGTATGGAGAACCCTATGTGCGTGCAGGTGAGGAGAAAAAGAACAGCGGGAAGCGGATACAGGACGCTCATGAGGCGATTCGCCCTACGGATATCCGGCGTACGCCGGCTTCGGTGAAGGAATCGCTTTCCCGCGATCAGTTTCGCCTTTATCAGCTTATCTGGAAGCGTTTTACAGCGAGCCGTATGGCGGATGCCCGTTACCAGACAATGGCGGTGAAGATCGACGGCGGCGGATATCGTTTTACCGTTTCGGCCTCAGCGGTTGATTTTGATGGTTTCCTGTCCGTCTATGCCCAGGATGAGGAAGAAAAGGGTGCCAATATCAGCCTTCTGAAGAGCCTGAGTAAGGACTCGCTTCTCACATTGGAGAAGCTTGATGACCGGCAGCATTTCACACAACCGCCGGCACATTATACGGAGGCTGCGCTTGTGAAGACGCTGGAGGAGCTCGGCATCGGTCGTCCCAGTACTTACGCACCGACGATCAGTACGATCATTTCCCGCCGTTATGTGTCGAAGGAGGGAAAGAATCTTTATCTGACCGAACTCGGCGAGGTTGTCAACAATATGATGAAACAGGCCTTCCCGAGTATCGTGGAGACTGATTTCACCGCGAATGTGGAGTCACTGCTCGATATGGTTGAGGAAGGAAAGGTCGGCTGGAAGACGGTCGTCGCCAATTTTTATCCGGATCTTGATGCGGCAGTGAAGGCGGCAGAAAAAGATCTCGAAAAGGTGCAGGTGCGCGACGAAGTTTCGGATGAGATCTGCGAGCAGTGCGGGCGTAATATGGTCATCAAGTATGGCCCCCATGGGAAATTCCTCGCCTGCCCGGGCTTCCCGGAGTGCCGGAATACGAAACCCTATCTCGAGAAGATTGGCGTTGCCTGTCCAAAATGTGGGAAGGAGGTCGTGCTGAAGCGATCTTCAAAAGGCAGGAAGTTCTACAGCTGCGAAGGCTATCCGGACTGTGATTTTATTTCCTGGAAAAAACCGTCTGAAAATTCGAAAAATTAATTGAATTTCACGGAAGAATATGCTAAGATTCTTAGTGCGGCTGCGCGGGGCAGCTGCACTTTTTCCGGATGAAGGGAAAAAGACAGGCGTTTTTTTGGAGAAACAAAATGAGTGTACAATTATTAGACAAAACAAGGAAGATCAACAAACTCCTCCACAATAACAGTTCAGGCAAGGTGGTGTTCAACGATATCTGCAGTGTGTTGTCAGACATTTTGAAGTCCAATGTGCTGGTGATCAGCAAGAAGGGTAAGGTTCTGGGAATCAGCCACTGTAAGGGTGTTGAGGAAATTCACGAGCTGATTGTGGATCAGGTGGGCGGCATGATTGATCCGCTGTTGAACGAGCGGCTGCTCGGAATTTTGTCTACGAAGGAGAATGTCAATCTCCAGACACTGGGTTTTATGGTGGAAAATATCCGCCGTTGCCATGCACTCGTGACGCCGATTATCATCGCGGGAGAACGCCTGGGAACGCTGTTCCTGTACAAATATGATGATGACTACGAGATTGATGATATTATCCTGAGTGAGTATGGGACGACGGTGGTCGGCCTGGAAATGATGCGTTCCGTTCACGAGGAGAATGAGGAGGAGATTCGCAGGCAGCATATTGTGCAGTCGGCGATCAGTACGCTTTCTGTGACGGAGCTGGAGGCCATCATTCTGATTTTCCGTGAAATGAAGGGCAGCGAGTGTACGCTCGTCGCGAGCCGCATTGCGGATGAAGCCGGCATTACCCGCTCCGTGATTGTCAACGCATTGCGCAAGTTTGAGAGCGCCGGCGTGATTGAGACCCGCTCTTCCGGAATGAAGGGGACAAAGATCAAGGTGCTGAACGATTCTGTTTTCGAGGAGCTTGAGAAAATCGAGCAAAAAAATTCACACTGATAAAAGGAACTTAAAAAAAATCTAAAATACCCATTGACAATTTCAGGGAACTGTACTAATATATGTTCCAGAAGTTAGCACTCAATAAAAGCGAGTGCTAATAAGACAGAAAGGAAGAACAGGAGGAATTATCATGAAGTTAGTACCTTTGGGCGACAGAGTTGTATTGAAGCAGAGCGAAAAAGAGGAGACGACCAAGTCTGGCATCATCCTCGCAGCGAAATCCCAGGAGAAGCCGGTGACGGCGGAGGTTATTGCGGTAGGCCCCGGCGGAGTCGTGGACGGCAAGGAAGTGACTATGCAGGTCAAGGTTGGCGACAAGGTGATCTATTCCAAGTATGTGGGCAATGAGGTCAAGATCGACGACGAAGAGTACGTGATTGTAAAGCAGAATGATATTCTTGCAGTTGTAGAATAAAGAGAGCAGAATCAGGAGGTAAATCATCATGGCAAAGGAATTAAAATATGGCGTGGATGCCAGAAAATCACTGGAAGCTGGTGTAAATAAACTTGCGGATACCGTCCGTGTGACGCTTGGACCGAAGGGCAGAAACGTGGTTCTTGACAAGCAGTACGGCGCTCCGCTGATCACGAACGACGGCGTGACGATCGCGAAGGAGATTGAGCTTGAGGATGCGTTTGAGAACATGGGCGCGCAGCTCGTGAAAGAAGTCGCGACGAAGACGAATGATGTAGCCGGTGACGGCACCACGACTGCGAC
>JAJPZP010000057.1:8709-9026 GCA_021204285.1 Lachnospiraceae bacterium
GTGCTGGCGCAGGCGATGATCCACGAGGGCATGAAGAACCTCGAGGCGGGCGCGAATCCGATCGTACTCCGCAAGGGCATGAAGAAGGCAACCGATGCGGCTGTCGAGGCGATCAAGGGCATGAGCAGCAAGGTATCCGGCAAGCATCAGATGGCCAGAGTTGCAGCGATCTCCGCAGGCGATGACAAGGTCGGCGATATGGTTGCGGACGCGATGGAGAAGGTCGCGAACGATGGCGTTATCACCGTTGAGGAGTCCAAGACGATGCAGACCGAGCTGGATGTTGTGGAAGGCATGCAGTTTGACCGCGGCTATAT
>JAJPZP010000050.1 GCA_021204285.1 Lachnospiraceae bacterium
GGGTAGAAACGATCACAGTGAATTTCATTTTAAACGGAAAGCCGGTCACGGTGGAAGCCTGTCAGAATGAGCGTCTGCTGGACGTGCTGCGCGACCGGCTGCATCTGACGGGAACAAAAGAGGGCTGTTCGGTCGGAGAGTGCAGCGCCTGCACGGTCATCCTGGAGGGAAAGGCTGTGACCTCCTGTCTGGTGCCGATCGGTTCGGTAGAGGGACGGCATGTGACGACGATCGAGGGAATCGGTTCGCGCGGCCAGCTCGATCCGATCCAGGAAGCGATTCTCAAAAACCACGCGTTGCAGTGCGGCTACTGCACACCGGGTTTTGTGATGAGCGCGAAAGCACTGCTGGATGAGAATCCGGACGCAACGGTGGAGGAAATACGCAGAGCGATTTCCGGAAATCTGTGCAGATGTACCGGATATGAGCAGCTCGTCATTGCCATCCACGAAGCGGCGCAGGAGCTGAAACAAAAAGGAAAAGAAAAAATCTAAAACAGAGAAAGGGGAGATGGTGATGTTCAGAAAGGAAGAACTGAAGGGTGCGGATATCGAAATCGAGTTCTGCGGATATAAACTGCAGAGTCCGTTTATCCTCTCATCGGGGCCGCTTACCTACGGCGCGGAGGGCATGATCAAGGGCTATCAGGCCGGCTGCGGCGCGGTTGTCACAAAGACGATCCGCAAATCGGCGGCGATCAATCCAGTGCACCACATGGGGACGGTGAACGGAGATTCCCTGATTAACTGTGAAAAGTGGGCGGACACCGACCGGCAGCGCTGGTACGAGAAGGAAATCCCGGAGACGGTGAAGGCAGGGGCGATCGTGATCGGCAGCGTAGGCCATACGCTGGGCGAAGCGATGGAGAATGTGCAGGACGTGGAGCGCGCGGGCGCGCATATCATCGAGCTGGTGTCCTACGCGGAGGAGACGCTGCTCCCGATGCTGGATTACACGAAGGCGCACGTCCAGATACCGGTCATCTGTAAACTGAGCGGGAACTGGCCGGATCCGGTCGGCACGGCGGCGCGCTGCCTTGCGCATGGCGCGGACGGCCTCTGCGCGATCGACTCGATCGGTCCAACGCTCAAAATCGATATCAACAAAGCGCGGCCGGAGATGATGAGTGCGGATGGCTACGGCTGGATGACCGGGGCGGCGATGCGTCCGATCTCAATGCGCATCAACGCGGAGATCGCCCGCAATCATCCGGAGCTTCGCAATCTCTATGCATCGGGCGGTGTGATGAGCGCGGACGACGCGATTGAGTATATGATGGCCGGTGCGATGGGCGCGGGAGTCTGCACGGTGGGCATCCTGAAGGGCGTTGAGTACATTGAAAAGATGTGTCATGATCTTTCGGAGCGGCTCGCTGAGCTCGGCTACCATTCCATTGAAGAGGTCAACCGGGCCGCGCTGCCGAATTTCCCGAAGAAGGAATATGTGTGCGGACTGGATTTCCATTTTCAGCCGTACCGGGAAGATGGAAAGAAGAAATGCGTATCCTGCGGGAAATGCGTCAAAGCCTGCTGCTATGACGCCCGGACACTTGATTTCCCCGAGATGCGTGTGGATATGGACAAATGTCGCTCCTGCGGTCTGTGCGTGGACGTATGTCCCACCGGGGCGCTGACGGCGGACCGCCTGCCCCAGACCGCAGAGGATCTGGAGCGCGAACGCCTGTCGAAGGAATTTTATGAGACAGTAAAATAACAGGAGGAAGAGGAAATGCTGACGAAGGAGAGAGAGGAAAGACTGGTGGACTTCTGCCGGAAGATGATTCAGGCGAAGAGTTACAGCGGCGAGGAGAACCTCGTGGTGGAGGAAATGAAAAAATTCTGTGATGCGGAGGGCTTCACCGACGTCCATGTGGATCGTTACGGCAACTGCATCTGTCATATAAAGGGAAAGCGTCCGGGGACGAAGGTTCTGTTCGACGGCCATATGGACACGGTGCCGGTGCCCGACCCGTCCGCGTGGAAGCATGATCCCTTTGGAGCGGAGATTGTAGACGGAAAGATGTACGGAAGAGGAACTTCGGATATGAAGGGCGCGCTCTCCGCGATGCTGGCGGCCGCGGCTTACTATGCAAAGGACTGCGACTACGATTTCCCGGGAGATATCTATGTGGCGGGCGTGGTACACGAGGAGTGTTTTGAGGGCGTCGCCGCGCGGGAGATCAGCGCGTATGTGAAGCCGGACTATGTGATCATCGGCGAGGCTTCCCAGCTCAACATCAAGATCGGACAGAGAGGACGCGCAGAGATTCAGGTTGAGACCTTCGGAAAGCCCGCGCACTCTGCAAGCCCGCAGGAGGGCGTCAACGCGGTCTATAAGATGTGCAAAGTCGTCGAGGCGATCCGTGGCCTTGCGCCGACGAATCATCCGGTGCTCGGCGACGGCATTCTGGAACTGGTGGATATCAAGTCTTCACCTTATCCTGGGGCTTCTGTCGTTCCGGATTATTGCCGCGCGACCTACGATCGCCGTCTGCTTGTCGGCGAGACGAAGGAAAGTGTGCTTGCACCGCTTCAGGAGCTTCTGGACCGGCTGATGGAAGAAGATCCGGAACTGAAGGCGAAGGTTTCCTTTGTGGAGTGGCAGGAAAAGTGTTACACGGGAGAGACGATTGAGAGCGAACGTTTCTTCCCGGGCTGGCTCTTCGATGAGAAGGAAGACTTTGTGCAGGATGTCTATCATGAGATGAAGGAGCTTGGCCTGAATCCGTCGATCACGAACTATAATTTCTGTACGAACGGCAGTCATTATGCGGGCGAGGCAGGGATCCGGACGATGGGAATCGGCCCGTCGAAGGAGATCCTTGCTCACACGATTGACAAGTACATTGAGATTGAGCAGCTCCTCAAGGTTATGCAGTGCTATTACGGAGCGATGAGGGCATTGCTGAAATGAGACTGCAACTGTTTGACCTGCACTGTGACTCGATTGTAAATTACCGAAATGAGGGTGCGGATTTTCTCTGTGAGAAGACACAGTTTTCCCTGCGGGAGCTGGCGGAATTTTCCAGAATGTGTCAGACAATGGCAGTCTTCATCCCGGATGATATCCGCGGCGAGGCGGCTCTTCTGTATTTTAAAGCGCATAAGGAGTATCTGGACCGGCTGCTGCGCAGGCAGAGAAAGCTGGCGGAGTGTGCCCGCAGCGCTGCGGATGTGGAGCGCATCACCGCAGAAGGAAAATGCGCAGTCCTCCTGTCGGTGGAGAGCGGCGCGGCGTTGGCCGGTCGCCTGGAAAATGTAGATTATCTGGCCGACTGTGGTGTGAAGATGATGACGCTGGTGTGGAATGGCGTAAACGAACTTGCCTCCGGCCATAATACCGATCAGGGCTTCACAAAGTTTGGAAGAGAGGCCGTGGAGCGGATGGAGGAATGCGGGATTATTGTCGACGTCTCCCATCTCAATGACAGGGGTTTTCGTGAGCTCTGCGAATTTGCTGAAAGGCCGTTTATCGCCACGCACTCGAATCTGCGCTCCGTGTGCGGCCATGTGCGGAACCTCACGGAGGAGCAGTTTCGCGAGATTGTCCGGCGCGGCGGCCTGGTGGGCGTGAATCTTTATGAGTATTTCCTCGCGGACGATCATCATGGCGACCCGGACAGTCTGTACCGGCATGTCAGCCGGATGCTGGAGCTCGGCGGGGAGGACGTGATTGCCTGCGGCAGCGACTTCGACGGGGCGGATATTGACCCGGCGCTCGATACGCCTGCGAAATTTGCATCCTTCGCGGATTATCTGCTTGCGAAGAACGTTTCCCAGGCAATGATTGACAAGATTTTCTTTGACAACGCGCTGGAATTTTTCCGGAGAAACGGATAGAGGGATTCTGATGCTCATCAAAAACGGAACGATCGTGAATGAGGATGGAAGAAGAAGGGCGGATCTGCGCCTTGAGGAGGGACGTATTACCGCGCTTGGCGAGGAACTTGTCCCCGAAAATGGCGAGAAGACGCTGGATGCGGAGGGATATCTGGTCCTGCCTGGTGGCGTCGACGCGCATGTACATCTCGACATGCCAGCAGGAGAGATCCGTACCTCGGACGACTACCTGACGGGGATGAAGGCCGCCGTGCTGGGCGGCACGACCACGGTGATGGACTTCCCGGAATATGGGGATGGTGAGACGTTGCTGGACGGTCTCGACCGCTGGATGGCAAAGGCGGAAGGAAGATCTTACTGCGATTACAGCTTCCATATGACGGTCTCCGGCTGGGATGAAACGATGGCAGAGCAGATATCCGGAATCCGCGCTCGGGGCCTGTTGTCCTTCAAGGCCTATACGGCTTACCAGGATGACATCGGCATGAATGACGTGCAGCTATTCCGGATTCTGCAGTGTATGGCGAAGGAGGGAACGCTGCTCCTCGTCCACTGTGAGAACGGCTCCGTGCTCGAGAGCCTGCAGCGGCAGCTGAAAGCGGAAAATCTATCTGATATCGCGAATCATCCACGCTCTCGTCCGAATCTCGTGGAGAAGGAGGCGGTATCGCGGGTCCTCGATCTCGCTGCGCTTGCCGGTGCGCCGGTCTATATCGTACACGTGAGTACGAGGGAGGCTGTCGAAGCGATCTGGCGTGCGAAGCGCGCGGGGCAGCGCGTCTATGCGGAGACCTGCCCCCAGTATCTTTTGTTAAATGAAGAAAAATATCGGCTTCCCGGCTTCGAGAGCGCGAAGTATGTGCTTTCTCCGCCTCTTCGTACCAGGGAGGATCAGGAGGCACTCTGGGAGGCATTGCGGGACGGCACGATTGATACGGTCTCCACGGATCACTGTTCCTTTTTCTATAAGGGGCAGAAGGAGCGGGGACTGCAGGATTTCACCGCGATCCCGAATGGAATACCGGGTATCGAGAACCGGATGGAGCTGATGCTGACTTACGGAAGCCGGCGGGGATTTACACTGGAGGATATTGTGCGCCTGACGGCGGCGGAACCCGCACGAATCTTTGGTTTTTACCCGCAGAAGGGCGGTATTCGGGAAGGCGCGGACGCAGATTTGCTTTTCGTGCGGAAAACGGCGCCGCGCAGGATTATGATGGAGACGCAGCATCAGCATGTCGATTATACGCCCTATGAGGGCATGGAGATCGACTGGGAGATCGCGCAGGTTTTTGTAAAAGGAAAACAGCTGGTGCGGGACGGACATTGGACGCAGGGCGCCGCGGACGGAAGATTTCTGCGGGTGTGAGGGAAGTATGGAAAGTATCGTATTGCATGTGAACGGGAAGGACGTTTCCCTTTTTGTCGAGAAAAACTGGACGCTTCTCTATACGCTGCGGGAATGTCTGCAGCTGACCGGTGCGAAGTGTGGATGCAGTACGGGTGACTGCGGGGCCTGCAAGGTCATTGTGGACGGAGAGGCCGTGAATTCCTGCCTGCTCCGTGCGGTCAACATGCAGGGAAAAAATATTGAGACGATCGAGGGCCTGGCGGATGGAACAAAGCTGCACCCGGTACAGCAGGCTTTTGTGGAAACCGGGGCGATCCAGTGCGGCTACTGTACGCCGGGCATGATCCTGTCGGTGAAGGCACTGCTTGACCGGAATCCGGATCCGACGGAGGAAGAGATTCGCAAGGCGATTTCCAATAACCTGTGCCGCTGTACCGGATATGTAAAGATCGTAGAAGCCGCGCGGCGTGCCGCGCAGCTTTTGCATGAGAAAAATGAGCAGGCTGCTTCCGGAACGGAGGAGATGAATTCGCTTATCGGAGGATGCATTCCGGTTCATGACGCGGTGCGCAAGGCAACCGGGGAATTTCTCTATACAGCCGATCTCACTTTTCCCCGCATGCTGCATGCGAAGATTCTGTTCAGCCCGAAGGCGCACGCGAGGATCAGGAGCATTGATATTTCGGAGGCGGAGGCGCTGCCAGGCGTCGCGGCCGTGATCTGTTATCAGAATACGCCGGAGGTGCGCTTCAACAGCTGCGGTGAGTGCATTGATGAATACAAGACCGAGCGGGTGTTTGACGACGTCATGCGCTATGTGGGAGACCGTGTGGCGGCGGTGGCGGCGGATACGGAGGCAATCGCCTCGAAGGCATTGCGCCTGATCAGGGTGGAATACGAGGATCTTCCCTTCTATATCGATCCGGAGGAGGCCGCAGCGGCGGACGCATATCCGATTCACGAGGACGGGGAACTCCCTGAGATACCGAACGCGATCACGCGGATTGTGCAGGAGGCCGGGAATGTGGACGCGGCGATGAAGACGGCGGACTATATCTTCGAGGACTGCTACGAGGTACCGGCGATCCATCACAGCGCGATTGAGACCCATGCTTCGATCGCCTCCTATACACTGGACGGGAAACTGACCGTCTATTCCCCCAGTCAGGATGTCTTTGCGTACCGGACGAATCTGTCCCGGATCTTCGGTCTTCCGATGAACCGTGTCCGCGTGGTCAGCCCCGGAATCGGCGGCGGCTTTGGCGGCAAGATTGACATGGTGATCGATCCGGTCACGGCTGCTCTGGCGATCCGCACGGGGCGCACGGTGAAACTGGTCTACAACCGGATGGAGGATATCGCCTCTTCACGGACGCGTCATGCCATGAAGATACGGTTGCGGACCGGTGTCATGTCGGATGGAACGATCGTGGCGGAGGATCAGGAGACGCTGGTCAATGCCGGCGCCTATGCCGGGGCGACGACCAGCATTGTCTGGGCGATGGCGGCGAAATATTTCCGGAATCATAAGACGGCAAATATCCGTTTTACAGGGGTACCGGTCTATACCAATACGCCCATTGCAGCGGCCATGCGCGGCTACGGTTCCCCGCAGGAATTTTTCGCGCAGCAATGTCAGATGAACAAAATAGCGAAGAAGCTGGGCATCAGCATGCAGGAGCTGCAGCGGAAAAATCTGGTGGAACCGCACGCGCACGAACCGATTGGCGGGCGGGATATCGGAAACGCGATGCCTCTGAAATGTGTGTCCCGCGTGGAAGAGCTGTTTGGCTGGGATGAGGAAGTGCGGGAACAGGAGATTTCCCTTCAGGAGAAAGGCCGCTACCAGATCGGCGTCGGTATGGCGGTGGCGGCACATGGAAACGGCATGTTCGGCGTGTGCCGGGATACGACCGGCGTCATCCTCAAGATGAACGAGGACGGTTCGGCTACGATGCTGACCGGCGTCTCGGACATGGGAAACGGCTCTGTCACGGCGCAGAGACAGGTGGTCGCGGAGATCCTGGGAATACCGATGGATAAGATCAGCATTGCCGCCGCGGATACGGAGCTGACGATGTACGATCTGGGCAATTACTCCAGCAGAGGAAGTTTTGTGAGCGTAAAGGCGGCCATGCGCGCGGCGCAGAAGGTAAAGGCCGAGATGGAGCGCGGCGTTCCGCTGCGGGACATCTGCTGCTCGGAGTGTTATGACTCGGATTCCCTCGCCATGTCCTACGGCGCGCACTGCGCAAAGGTGCGGGTGGACACGCAGACCGGGGAGATCAAAGTGCTGAAGTACGCTGCAGTTCATGATGTGGGACGTGTGCTGAACTATATGAACATCGAGGGACAGCTGGAGGGGGCGATCCAGATGGGGCTTGGTTACGCCCTGACGGAAGGCCTGGAATACAACGCAAATGGGAAAGTGGCCAACGGAAGCTTCCGGAAGTATCATATCCTGAATGCGGAGGAAATGCCGCCGATCCTGATTGACTTCGTGGAGGAGGGTGGCGAGGATGGTCCCTTCAGCGCGAAAAGCATCGGGGAGTGCGGCGTGGTGCCGGTCGCCGGTGCAGTGGCGAACGCGGTGACGAATGCCCTTGGCTGTGAGATTCACAGGCTGCCGATGAAACCGGAAATGATCCTGGAATTAATTCGAAGCCTGGACGATGCGGATCTTTAGGGCAAGCCGCAGCTGAAAGCAGACCTCGCTGTCAGAAAGATCCACATGCAGCAGAGAACGGATTCTGTCCAGCCGGTATACGACGGAGTTGTAGTGCACATGGAGCTGTTCTGCCGTCATTTTGGTATTGTTGCCGCAGGAGAGGTAGACCGAAAGCGTATCCAGAAGATTACTGGTGTGGCGTTGATCGTATCTCTCAAGCGGACCAAGGAGCCGGTCGACGAAATCTTTTACGACGGCATTGCGGGGCAGGAGGGACAGGATGGAGAGTTCATACAGCTGGTCACTCGTGATAAACGGTCCTTCGATCCCGCAGGCTCTGCTGATGTGACTGATGTTGAGCGCAATTTCATAGGCGAAAGGCATATCCTGTACTTTGCAGGGCTGGCTGATGCAGAAATTAAAAGGGCCTCTTCCCAGAATATGCTGCAGCTTTCCTCCCAGGTCGAGAAGCATGCGATGCAGTTCCTCTTCGTCGTCCGTTTCCGGAACGTTCAGGATCAGAAAAAGGGATCCGTCCTGTATGAGGAAAGTGGCGATCTGGCTGAACTGCTGCAGGATGTGCCGTACGATATGCAGTTCCCGCGGAATGAAGAGGTCTTCTGCATCTTTTTCGCAGACGTCGACGATGACAATGCGGTAGTCGGCGTTTTCTGAGAGACGAAGCCCAAAAGACTCCGCTGAGACGCAGATCTGAAAGGCACTTCCCATTTTTCCATGCAGCCATTCGGTGATAAAGCGGTACTCGTTTTGCCTTCGGATCTGATTCAGAGCGCTGGTATTCTTGATCTCCAGCGCCAGAATATTGCTGATTCTCTGAATGGGCAGAAGATCTGTCCCGGCTTCGCTTTCCTCCGTTTGAAGGAGCAGCAGCGAAAAGGTGCCTCCATTCGGAATATCCATGATTTCCATCTGAAAATAGTAGACGTTTTTCCCGCAGGCAATCTGAAAATGACCGTTCAGCGAACCGGTATAGAGTCCGTGAATCAGCTCCTCCTGCACGAACATCGGGAGAATGTCACGGGTCTTTTTGCTGATCAGGAGGTTTCCCAGACTGTCAAAGATCAGCAGGCTGGTATGCAGAATCTGTTCCGCCTTCGCGAGGAATTCTTCCATATCG
>JAJPZP010000170.1 GCA_021204285.1 Lachnospiraceae bacterium
CAATAGAGGTAATCAGAGGAATCCTGCTCCCGCTTCTGGGGACTTCTCTGGGAGCGGGCTGTGTATTATTTATGAGGAAATCCATTCACCCGCTGGTGCAGCGCGCATTGATCGGGTTTGCCTCCGGGGTTATGGTGGCGGCGTCCATCTGGAGCCTTCTGATCCCGGCAATCGAGCAGGGGGAGGGTGCGGTGGCAGTACTTCCGGCTGTGCTGGGCTTCTGGGTCGGCATCCTGTTTCTGTTGCTGCTCGATCATGTGATCCCGCATCTGCATATGAACAGCGAGGAGGCTGAGGGGCCGGAGGGAGCGAAGGGGCGCCTGAAAAAGACGACGATGCTCGTGCTGGCCGTGACGTTGCACAATCTTCCCGAGGGTATGGCGGTAGGCGTGGTTTACGCCGGATATATGAGCGGAAATTCGAATATCACTGCGCTTGGCGCGCTCGCGTTGTCCATCGGTATCGCGATCCAGAACTTTCCGGAGGGCGCGATTATCTCCATGCCGCTGCGCGTGGAAGGAGTTGGAAAGGGACGCGCTTTCCTGTACGGTGTGTTATCCGGCATTGTGGAGCCTCTGGGTGCACTGCTCACGATTCTCGCTGCAGGGCTGATCCTTCCGGCACTGCCGTTTCTTCTGAGTTTTGCGGCGGGCGCGATGATGTACGTGGTCATCGAGGAGCTGATTCCGGAGATGTCTGAGGAGCCGCACTCCAATATCGGGACGGTGCTGTTCGCACTGGGATTTACAGTGATGATGGCGCTGGACGTGGTGCTGGGATAAATAAAAAAGTGCTTGACAGGGCAGACAGAAACTGGTATATTAAAACAGTAATAATTATTGTTATCAAATAATCAGAGGAGGAATATCAATGAAAGATTTAAAAGGAACGAAGACTGAGCAGAACCTGATGACTGCATTCGCGGGCGAGTCCCAGGCGCACACAAAGTATCTCTATTATGCGAGCCAGGCAAAGAAGGACGGCTATGTACAGATGGGGGATATCTTCACAGAGACCGCACTTAACGAGAAGGAGCATGCGAAGATGTGGTTCAAGCTGCTGCACGGTGGTTCGGTGCCGGGGACAATGGATAACCTCGCGGATGCCGCTGCCGGTGAGAATTACGAGTGGACCGATATGTATGACGGTTTCGCGAAGACCGCGAAGGAAGAGGGCTTTGATCACATCGCTTTCCTTTTCGAGGAGGTCGGAAAGATCGAGAAGGAACATGAGGAGCGCTACCGCAAGCTGATCGCGAATATTGAGGGCGATCTGGTCTTCACGAAGGATGGAGACGCTGTCTGGCAGTGCTCGAACTGCGGTCACATCTGCGTGGGCAAGAAGGCTCCAGAGGTATGTCCGGTGTGTGCGCATCCGCAGAGCTATTTCCAGGTCAGGGCGCAAAATTATTAAGTCGATATGGAAGGTGTCAGGCCGCCGTGGGCGATGTTCCGCGGCGGCCTCCTTGTTGTCCTGCTTTCTGCGGTCTGCATGCGGCGGAAGCGGAAGGGGATTGCCGACAATTGACATTGCAGCGGGATTCCGCTACAATTTTCATAACAGTTCCGAATCGCATCGAAATGAGAAGGTGCGGTTCCGATAATAAAGGTTATGGAGGAGAATCATATGGAACGACTGCTGGCCGCCATGATGGAATACGATAAAGGAGATCCGAAGCGCATTCAGCATTTTATCAAGGTGTACGAGTTTGCGCGGACAATCGGAAAGCTGGAGAGACTCGACGAGCACACGCAGTTTATACTTGAGAGTGCTGCAACCGTGCATGATATCGGCATCCATCCTGCAGAGGAGAAATACGGAAACTGCTCCGGAAAATATCAGGAGCTGGAAGGACCGCCGGAGGCGGAAAAACTGCTGAAAAGCCTCGGATGGCCGGAGGATGTGACGGAGCGGGTGTCATATCTGGTAGGACATCATCACACGTATTCACAGATTGAGGGCAGCGACTATCAGATTCTTGTGGAAGCGGATTTTCTCGTCAATCTTTTCGAAGACGAGTCTTCGCAGCAGACGAAGAGAAGCGTTTACCGGAAAATTTTCCGTACGCAGGCGGGAAAGCGTCTCTTTGCGGCGCAGTTCCCGGCGGCGGTGGAAGCGGAATCATGAAAGGGCATATCTGCATTGCGGTGCTGGCGCATGTCGATGCGGGGAAGACGACGCTGTCGGAGGCGATGCTTTTCTTAAACGGCGTGATCCGGCGGCTGGGCCGCGTGGACACGCGAAACGCGTTTCTGGATACGGATGAGCTGGAGCGCGCGCGGGGCATCACGATCTACTCCAAACAGGCGGAATTTACGCTCGGGGATTATCAGATGACGCTGCTGGATACGCCGGGACATGTGGATTTCTCGGCGGAGATGGAGCGCTGTCTGCAGGTGCTCGACTACGCGGTGCTTGTGGTGAGCGGAGCGGACGGGGTGCAGAGTCATACCCGAACGCTCTGGAAGCTGTTGCGCCGCTATGAGATACCGGTGTTTCTTTTTGTGAATAAGATGGACCAGCAGGGGACAGATCGCGCATCACTCATGGAAGAGCTGAAAAGAGAGCTGGACGGGGGCTGTGTAGACTTTGGCAGTAAGGATTCTGCCTTCCTGGAAAATGTCGCGGTCTGCGAGGAGCAGGCGCTTGAGCACTATCTGGAGAGCGGGGAATTATCAGAGGAAGAAATCGCACGTCTCATACGGGAACGAAAAGTCTTTCCGTGTTGGTTTGGGTCGGCGTTGAAGCTGGATGGGGTGGAAGCTTTTCTCTCGGGAATGGAGCAGTATGTGCGCAGCCCGGCTTGGGGCGACGCCTTTGGGGCGCGCGTTTTTAAAGTCAGCCGGGACAGTCAGGACAATCGTTTAAGCTGGCTGCGCGTGACCGGCGGGACGCTGCGCGTGAAGGATGTGCTGCCGGGCGGAAAGGTGAATCAGATTCGCGTTTATTCCGGAGAAAAATACGAGACAGTAAGCGAGGCAGAGGCGGGAGTCGTGTGTGCAGTGACCGGCCTCGATGAGACGCATCCCGGCGAGGGGCTGGGCGCCGCCGGGGGGACGAATCTGCCGATTCTCGAGCCGGTGCTGACCTATCGTATCCGGCCGCCGCGCGGCTGCGACCCGTTGCAGCTCTATGGAAAGCTTCGGCAGCTCGAGGAGGAGGAGCCGGAGCTTCACATCCGCTGGGACGAGGAGCTGCGGGAGATTCAGGCGCAGCTTATGGGCGAGGTACAGATCGAGATCCTGAAGGCGAGGATTCTCGAGCGCTTTGATCTGTCAGTCGATTTTGACGAGGGAAACATCGTATATAAGGAAACAATCCGGAATACGGTGGAGGGCGTCGGACACTTTGAACCGCTCCGACATTATGCGGAGGTGCATCTTCTGCTGGAGCCGGGAGAGGAGGGCAGTGGTCTGACCTTTTCGTCTTCCTGCAGCGAGGATGAGCTTGCCCTGAACTGGCAGCGTCTGATCCTGACACATCTTCAGGAGAAGACGCACCGCGGTGTGCTGACCGGATCGGAGATTACCGATCTGCATGTTACGCTGGCGGCTGGGAAGGCGCATCTCAAACACACCGAGGGCGGGGACTTCCGTCAGGCGACCTATCGGGCTCTGCGTCAGGGACTGATGCAGGCCCAGAGTGTGCTTCTGGAGCCCTGGTATGAGTTCCGGCTGGAGCTGCCGACAGACAGTGTGGGGCGAGCAATGTCCGATCTGGAGCGTATGGGCGCCGTGCAGGAGCTGCCGGATCAGGCAGGCGGCATGGCGGTGCTGTCAGGAAGCGTTCCTGTGTCTGCAATCCGCAATTATCAGCGGGAGCTGAGCGCCTACACCCGCGGGCAGGGACATTTAAGCTGTGCACTGAAGGGCTACGCGCCCTGCCACAATGCCGAGGAGGTCGTGACGCGCTGCGCTTACGATCCGGATGCCGATATAGACAATCCGTCCTCCTCAGTATTCTGCTATCACGGTGCGGGGACGGTCGTGCCATGGTATGAGGTACCGGAGCACATGCACCTGGAGAGCGTGCTGAAGCGGGAGCAGGGAGAAGTAAAAAGAGAACCGCTTTTTACACCGCCGCGCAGGGAAAGAAAAGCGGCGGACAGCGCGCGGGAAGAAAAGGAGCTTGAGGAGATTTTTACGCGAACCTATGGCGCGCCAAAGGAGCGCGTTGATGGTTCCGTCTCCCGCCGCTCTTATGGAAGCGAGCCAGGGCGGGCCGTGGACCGAAGCGCGCTCACGCAGGCGAAGTCTTATGTCTACCGATCAAAGCCTGCTCTGCCGGAGTATCTGCTGGTGGACGGCTACAATGTGATCTTTGCCTGGGAGGATTTAAGCGATCTCGCACGGACGAGTATCGCCGGGGCACGTGAAAAGCTGCAGGATATTCTCTGCAATTACCAGGGCTACCGGCAGTGTCAGGTGATTCTGGTTTTTGATGCCTATCGGGTGGAGGGACACAAAGAAGAAATCTTCCACTATCACAATATCGACGTGGTGTACACGAAGGAAGCGGAGACCGCGGATAGCTATATCGAGAGAACCGTGCATCAGATCGGACGGAAATACCGCGTGACGGTCGCGACCTCGGACGGCCTGGAACAGATCATTATCCGCGGGCAGGGATGTATGTCGATGTCCTCGCGCGAGCTGAAGGAAGAGATCGAGCGCATGAATCGAGAGATTCGTGAGACTTACGTGGGACGCTTTCCAGGGAATAATAATTATCTATTTGAGAATCTGTCAGGTAAACTGTCAGAGCAGAGAAAGGAGCCGCAGCCTGAATCAGAGTCTGAGGGATAGAAGACGCGAACTCAGAACGGTTGAAGCAGGGAAATGCTGCATGGACTACAGGAGGACCAAGGATGGAACGTGAGATGGACTGGGCGGAAGTGTCAGACGGACGTTTTTACCGGGCGAATGATATGGTGCGGGTGGACTGCGGCGGTTGCGCAGGTTGCTCGGAGTGCTGCCGGGGCATGGGAGAATCGATCGTGCTTGATCCGTTCGACATCTTCCGGCTGTGCGGCGGACTGCATACGGATTTTGACGGTCTTTTGCAGGGTAGCGTCGAGCTGCATGTTGTCGATGATCTGATTCTGCCGAACCTCTGTATGTCGGGGCCGGAGGAGAGCTGCGTATTTCTCAGCGCCTCTGGCCGCTGCAACGTACACGCTTTTCGCCCCGGCTTCTGCCGGATGTTCCCGCTGGGCCACTGCTATGAGGACGGCTCCTTCCGCTATTTTCTGCAGGTTCACGAATGTCCGAAGCCGGACAAGGGCAAGGTGAAGGTAAGAAAATGGATTGACACGCCGGATCTGAAGGAATATGAAGCCTATATTACCCGCTGGCACTATTATCTGAAGGATTTGACGGCAGAAGTCCGTGAGGATTCTTCGCGGCTGAAGCCGGTCAGCATGGAGATGCTGCAGAAATTTTATGTCACGCCCTATCGCTGGGATGGGGACTTCTATGAGCAGTTTTACGAGCGTTTTCCTGATGCTTATAGGTAAAGGCGTTTTCAAAAATTTAATTGCTCAGCAGGCGGAAGGAGAGCAGCAGACTCAAGATGGTATCCGGTTCTTGCAGGTCGAGCTCTGTCAGCTGTTCAATTCGGCTCATGCGGCGGCAGAATGTTGTCCGGTGGATAAACAGCTTTTCAGCGGCGGCTGTCATGTTCAGACCGCATTGCAGATATTCCCGCAAGGTGGCTGTGTATTCCGCATTGTTTTTTGCATCATAGGCCATCAGTGTTCTGACCGCTGGATGAACCAGCATAAACGTTGGAAACTCCTCCTGCAGTCTGCCGATCATGTAATCCATGCTATAATCATCAAAGGAAAAGTACCAGAATTGCGGATTTTTCCGTTTTCCAATCAAATATGCGGTCTCCGCTTCCTTCAGAGCGTAAAAGGCAAGAGATATGTCATGAAATTCTGCGCTGATTCCCGCACTGCATGCGTTTTCCCGGAGGAAAGAGACCAGCGTTTGCCGGAAGCCATAAGAATCATCTTCTGTCCCGGAACGGCTGCGGTTGACCAGCCAGCACAGAGCAGAGTCCTTTCTGACTGCACAGGAATCTGGATATATGTTTTCCAGTTTGTGAATCAAGTATGGCAGAGTTGTTTCCAGATGCGTATTCCATCTGGCGTCATCAAAAAACTGTATGGTCAGTACCGTATATAGATCTGTATCTTTCCAACCCAGTTTCTTTAGTACGTCTGCCTGAACAGCAGAATCCGCTTGTCTGCCATTTACAATGTGTTGAAACAGGTCGTGAATCTGGTTCCGGGCAAAATCTCCGAATGTGGAATAATGAAAAGAAATCAATTGCTCCATGTAAAGGGTAAAACGTTCAAATAACTCCCTTGCTCCGTCCGGAACAGTCGTTCCCTTCTTCCCGATTATCATGATAATTCTGCCCAGAAAACGGCCATCCGGACAGATATTTCCACATAAGGTCTGACAGATGTTGGTCTCATCATAATAGTAAAAGGATTCTGTAAAATGCGCTGCCGCATGATATTGCGGTTCCATCAGCAGCTTTTCCACCATCATCTGACGGGCGCTGTCATCCATCGGTATATTGCTGCGGGGTGTCTGATATGCGCACTTCAAATCCCAGGTGCTGATTATGTATTCCCAGGGCAGCATATTTTGTCCCATTGACATCAGTTTCCTATAATCGCTGTGATTTACGAGTGCTTCTGTGAACATACAGTCCCATCGGAGCAGTTCGTTGTACACCTCCAACAGTACGATGTGTAGCGTTTCGGGTGTCACTTCCTGCTCTGGACATGCCCAGACCATTTTTTCAGAAAGAACAAAATCATGCTCCTCAAACGGTTTGGTGAACAGGCAGAGTTTTGGTTGTTCCTTTTTCTTTTTTGAAAAGGAACCCGGTGTTTCAGCAAGGTAAAGTATGCTGTCTTCCATACTTTCCTGATTCTTCCATATCCGAATGCCTCTGACTGGTACACCGGGCACCCCGATATGCTGTGTCCTCAGGGTATAATTCTGTGATAATCTGAAAAATAACATTTCTGACGTGATATTCATACGGTTCTACCTCGCTACTAAGTGTAGCATATAAAGAATCAAATATCAACATGAAGCGGCTGTAATGTCCATTTTGCACCGATTATAATAATGAATATCAAATACTGATTTCTAATAAGGAGGTAACTTATGACAGAAGAAGCAAAAAAACTGTTTGTAGAAAGAAAACAGCGTATAGACACGGCAATCGCCCTAGGCACGCCGGATCGGGTTCCATTCTTTCCTATGTTCAATGCTTATGTGCTGAATGTCAACGGTTCCTGTTATCGTGATGCGCTTTATGATTATGAAAAAGCGGTAAATGCTGCAGTTAAATTTTATGAGGATCATCCGTTATGTGATATGCACAGTTTTATCGGCTGCTTCAGCGGACGGGCACAGGAACTCGCTGATAATCAGACACTTGACTGGCCTGGAAAACCGGGCACTCTGGTTCCGGATTTTAGTATTTATCAGGTGATTGAAAGGGAGTATATGGAGCAGGATGAATATCCGGAAATGCTGAATGACTTTACAGGCTTTATGCTGCGAAAATATATACCGCGTATGTTTCCGAGCCTGAAGGGGCTTTCCAATACGAGTATTTCACCTGTCAATATGCTGTTTACAGGTTCCGCTTTGTCCAGTATATACAGCGGTGAAAGTCTCGAAACCTACCAGTTACTGGCGAAGATTGCCGACGAGGATGCAAAGGCTGCGGCTGCGAACGCTCAGTATACGCAGGCAGTGATGGAACTGGGATTTCCGGGTCTCACTGGCATGTCACAGGCTCCCTATGATATCCTCGGAAATTATTTCCGCGGTACTATGGGCATCTTTGAGGATCTGGTAGATGAAGATATGCAGGAATATATGGAGAGAGCGTGCGACATGTTCGCGGATCAGCAGATTCAGTCACTTCAATACTTTAAATATGTGGATATGCCGATGAAAATGGCGTTTTTCCCATTGCACATGGGCGTAGACGGGTTCATGAATGCGGAACAATATGAACGGCTTTACTGGAAGCCTCTGAAAAAAATCATAATTGCCCTGATCGATATGGGCGTGACGCCGCTTCTTTTCTGCGAGGGCGGCTATAAATCCCGGCTGGAGCAGCTCACAGATGTTCCGAAAGGAAAAGTCCTTTATCTGTTCGAAAACGTGGATATGAAAGAGGCAAAGCGGATTCTGGGCGGCACAGCCTGCATTATGGGAAATCTTCCGATATCCATGCTGACCTTCGGGAAGAAAGAAGATGTAATTAAAGAGACCAGAAAGCTCCTGGATGATTGTATGCCGGATGGCGGCTATATTTTCAGTTTTGGCGGAGAAGTAGATGACGCCCTTCCTGAGAATGTCGACACATTATTTGAAACACTGGAAAAATACGGGAAATACCAGTAATCTGTTTTTATCATAGACTGACAATCCAGATTTCCGGGTTTCCCGGAGAATCCGGTGTGACTTCACAGATTTTCCGGAAGCCGCACCGGATTGTTTTTTACACTGTTCCAAACAACTTCTTAAAGCGTTCCATCGCTTCGACCGTCTTCTCATAATTTCCGAACGAGGTCAGGCGGAAGAAGTTCTTCCCATTCTCCCCGAAGCCCGCGCCGGGCGTGCCGACGACCTGAATATTTTCAAGCAGGTAATCAAAGCACTCCCAGGATTCCATGCCGTTCGGGCACTCGAACCAGATATAGGGCGAGTTGACGCCGCCGTAGAAGCGGATGCCGAGGCGGCTCATCGTGTCGGCGATGACGCGCGCGTTTCTCTTGTAATAATTGATACTCTCCTGGCACTCCGCGATGCCCTCCTCGGAGAAAACGAGCCCCGCGCCCTTCTGCACAATATAGG
>JAJPZP010000162.1 GCA_021204285.1 Lachnospiraceae bacterium
GGCCAGCCAGTCCTCATCGATTACTTTCTGCATCCGCTGGGAGAACTGATAGTACAGATCCAGCTGCTTATAATAGGTTTCATACTGCTGAATACCGCCCTTTCTGTCCCGGAGCAGCACCGGTTTCAGAAGGGAGACATCCGCCGTGTAGCTGCAGCAGTAATTCAGCCACAGCTCAACCACCTCGTGATCCTTGATGTCGATCGGACAGGTAATCATCTTGTAGAGGAGCTGCTTGTCCTCAAAACCGTCAATCATATTCCTGCACTGCTTCGCCTGCTCATAGAGGAACAGCGCCTCGTCAATATTCTCCTTCACGAAAGGCTCGGTCGGCGTCACGGAATGCCAGATCTTCATGATCTCATCGAGAGGCCCCCGGATATCGAGCAGAATCTGCGGGAAGCCGAGATTCACCTGGGTCAGAGGTTCCTCCTCCTGGTCAAAATGTGTCCGGATATGTTCAAGCTCCCGCTCTCCCATCGCAGTCACGTAACCCTTATTGTAAATGCCGAAACGGCCTGCCCGTCCGGCGATCTGCTTGACCTCCGAGGTGGTCAGCGGCCTGCGGCTCACCCCGTCGAACTTCTCCGCCTGCAAAAATACAATTCTGCGCACCGGCAGGTTCAGCCCCATACCGATCGCGTCCGTCGCGACGACCACCTTCGTCTTCCCCTGATGGAAAAGATGCATCTGACGACGGCGAATCTCCGGCGGCAGACTGCCGTAGATGACGCTGGCCTTCATCCCCGCCTCCTCGAGGCGTCCGGCCACGTCGAGCACGGATTTCTTGGAAAAGGCGATCAGTGCGTCTCCCTTTCTCACATCGTCCGGGAAAACAAACGGCTTTGTCTCGCAGATCAGCTCTGTCTTCCGCTCATAGCGCTCCGTCTCGTAGTCATCTCCACACAATTCAATCAGGTGACAGATCGCCTGCTCCGCTGTCGGGCTCATACAGATGTGAATCTCTTTGGCACGCAACCCGAGGATCGCCTTCGTCCAGGAATGTCCCCGATCCGGATCAGCGACCAGCTGCGCCTCATCAATGACCGCGATATCATAATTTTCCTCAAAATTCGCCATCTCGATCGTGGAGGCCATGACCCGGCTGCCCTCTTCCTCAATGCACTCCTGACCCGTTCGCATCGTACAGGGTACACCGTATTTCTGCATCTGTTCAAAAACCTCCAGAGCCAGCAGACGTAAGGGGCCCAGATACACGCCGTTCGACGCGAGCTTCAGCCGTTCGAGCGAACGGAAAGTCTTGCCACTGTTCGTCGGTCCGATATGCAGAATAAAATGCCGGCGCATCTCACGAACATCCGCGAACTCCAGTTCCGGCCTTGTCGGCACGAGCTCCAGGATGCGATCCTTAACTTTGTGTTGAAAATAGCGCGGGCAGAGCGTGAAAAGGGATTCCTGGCAGATCGCATTCGGCGTCTGCTGCCGCAGCCAGTCGAGAAATTCTCCATCCAGACTTTCCTTCTGCTCCTCCAACAGCAATCCGAGATCGAGCTCGACCAGCTTCGGCAGGATCTCTTCATTCAGCCGTTCCACAACCTGCGGCCGGTTCTTCCGGTAGCCAAACACCGCGACTGTTTTCAACTGGCGATGGTATTCCTCGAGCATGTGAACGTTAATCCGCGAAGGTCTGGAATTTTTCACCGCGCGGAACAGCGTCTCCGTACGCTTCTGTATCTCCGCGGTGTTCACCAAGCGTCTCGGCTTCTTCCTTCCCGCCGGCCGATACTGCTCTCTGTAAAATTCTATCAGTTGTTCCTTTTGTTCTTTCTCCAAACAGCGTCTCCCTCCAAAAATCACAACGCGCGGCTCATCTCATGCCACTGCTCTCCGCCCCAGGCAGAATTCGCGAGTCCAAGATCCCGGAATCCCATCTTCTCGTACATCTTTACCTTCGAGTCCAGACAGGTCAGAATCAGCTGCTTTCTTCCGCGTCCAGCCTCGATTTCTGCGTATCTGGACACAATCGCGCGCGCAAGCCCGCGCCTGCGGTATTCCGGCAGAACATCAAGTCCCAGAATCATAATGTTTGCCCCGTCCGGCTCATGCAGATTCGCATCTGTAAAAAATTCATCACGAAACAACGACTCGTTCGTCGCCAGCCCGTTCAGGAAACCCGCAATTTTCCCGGTCTTTCTGTCCACCGCGACCAGAAAAGTCTCCGGCGCGACCCTGACCCGCTCCCGCATCATCTTCTCCGAACAGGCCTCGTTCGGCGGAAAACAGATCTGCTCGATCCGAACCGTCTGCTCCGCCTCATCCGGTCGGATCTGCCGGAATTCAAAACAGTCCTCGATATTTATCTCTTCCATCTTTTCAGAACCCTTCCTTCTTCCGCTCCCGGCGAAGCTGATAACGGCGCTCGCCGCCCTCCCACTCGATCTTCTGCTCCGTGGTCTCACAGATCAGACCCGGCACTTCCACACCGTTTCCGTCCTGGTCGATCGCTACCTCCACCAGATAAGCAGTGTTGATGAGACGCCTGGTGCCGTCCAGCGACTCCGCATAACTGTCCACCCGCACCTCCATGGAGCTGCGGCCCACATGTGTCATGCGTCCGATCAGTACAACCGTATCATTGATATAGACCGCGTTTTTAAAATTCATCTGATCGATACAGGCCGTCGTGATCTCATGCTCCGCATGCCGCTTCGCCACAATACCGCCCAGTTCATCAATCCACATCATCAGCTGGCCGCCAAAAAGCCTGCCATATCCGTTGATGTGCCGCTGCATGATCAGATAGGTCTGTTCTGTCCGCGAGTCAGCTACACGCTTCATTTTCCTCATCCTGACGCCTCCCCTGCTTATAACTCCATCCTGCACACGCTTTTCCTCGCCGATGTTCCAATTATACCAGAATAACCAAACTGTGCAAGCTGTATTCACAAAGTCTGATCTCGATATTGCGGACAGGAAAAAGACACCTGCGCGAACAGGTGTCCTCAGAAACCGCCAGCCTGACGTTATTGCAGAAACAAAGGCAGCGCCCTTTTGATGAACTCCACGCAGCCGTCCTCGCCCAGCTTTCCGGAGTCGAGCGAGAGGTCATACTCTCCCGCGTCCCGCCATTCCTCTCCGGTGTAATAGTAATAGTAAGCCGCGCGTCGCTTGTCCTCCGTGCGGATCTTTTTCATAACCTCCTTTGAAGACCAGGTCATATTTTTGGCGGAAATGCGCTCCACCCGCTCTCCCAACGACGCGTGAATGAAGACTTTCAGCACATTCGGGCGATCCATCAGCAGACGATTCACACAGCGACCCAGGATGATACAACTCTCTTTGTCCGCCAGATCCTTGATAATTTTCGCCTGAAAACTGAACAGGTTTTTTGTAGAGACGTAGTCGTCGCTGTCGGGCGGCAGCACTTCCCCGGTGTACACCTTCTCAGCAGAGGAAAGCATCTCGCGCATCCCGATCCGCTCGTCGGCCAGCCCAAACAGTCTCTCGTGAATACCGCTGACATCCGACGCGATGCGCAGGAGATCACGGTCGTAATAGGGAATTCCCAGCGCCTCCGAGAGCTTACGCGTGATGCTGTGCCCACCGCTCCCGGTCTCGCGTGCGATTGTGATGATATAATGTTCCATATGCGAATCCTCCTTACCCTACGCGCCAAGATACGCTTTGCGCACCCGGTCGTCCGCCGCCAGCTCTGCCGCAGAGCCTTCCATGGAGATCTTCCCTGTCTCGAGCACATAGGCGCGGTCGCTCACGCCCAGCGCCATCTTTGCGTTCTGCTCGACCAGCAGGATCGTGATACCGCTCTCATGCAGCGTCTGAATAATGGAAAAAATCTCTTTCACGAGGATCGGGGACAGACCCATGGACGGTTCATCCATCAGCAGAATCTTCGGATCGGTCATCAGCGCACGCCCCGTGGCAAGCATCTGCTGCTCGCCGCCGGAGAGCGTTCCCGCCAACTGCCTGCGGCGCTCTTTCAGCCGTGGAAAATGTCCGTAGACTTTCTCCAGATTGTCGGCGATCCGCTTCTGATCACGGATAATGTAGGCGCCCATCCGCAGATTTTCCTCCACGGTCATGCGTGCGAAGACATGCCGTCCTTCCGGCACATGCGCCATCCCCTTCTGAATGATCGTATTAGCCGGTATCTTCTGAATATTTTCGCCGTCCAGCAACACTTCGCCGGACGAAGCCGTCAGGAGGCCTGAGATTGTGTGCAACGTCGTGGTCTTACCTGCTCCGTTGGCTCCGATCAGGGAGACCAGTTCGCCGTCATTGACGGTCAGGGAGATGCCCTTCAGCGCGTGAATGGCTCCGTAGTGTACGTGTAAATCCTTGATTTCCAGCATCTTCTCCCCTCCTCATTCACCCAGGTAAGCCGCAATGACTTTTGGATTCTGTGCGATCTCCTCCGGAAGTCCGGACGCGATCGTCACGCCGTAATCAATGACCTGAATACGCTCACAGACATTCATGACCAGAGACATATCATGCTCAATCAGCAGGATTGCAATGCCGAAGGAGTCCCGGATCGTGTTGATACAGGCCAGAAGTTCCGCGGTCTCCGTCGGATTCATGCCGGCTGCGGGTTCATCGAGGAGCAGCACCTTCATGTCCGTGGCCAGAGCGCGGGCGATCTCCAGCTTGCGCTGCTGCCCGTAGGGAAGACTGGACGCCAGCACATCCGCCTTATCCTCCAGACCGCAGATTGCCAGCAGATCCATGGCCTTCTTCGTCATCGCCTCCTCCTCGCGCCAGAAACGCGGTGTGCGGAAAAACGCGTCGAGCAGACCGTACTTGATATCCTTTGTAAAGGCCACTTTTACATTTTCAATGACCGTCATATCGTCGAAGAGACGAATATTCTGGAAGGTCCGCGCGACCCCGGCGGCCACGAACTGATGCACTTTTCTGCCGTTCAGTGGCACACCGTCCAGCAGCACCGTTCCTTCCGTCGGCACATACACGCCGGTCAGCAGGTTAAAAACGGTCGTCTTACCAGCGCCGTTCGGGCCGATCAGGCCGACCAGCTCGCCGGAACAGATGGAAATATTGAAATCACTCACCGCGTGCAGGCCTCCGAAGGAAATGCCGAGCCCCCTGGTCTCCAGTACCGGTTTTTTTTCTTCACTCATGGCGTATCTCCTCCTTTCCCGCTTTCCGCGAGGCGAAATACTGCTGCAGCCGGCCCTTCCACTTCGGGATATCACACAGCGCGAACTCGCTGCTTCCCATGATGCCCTTCGGCCGGAATACGATGACGATGATCAGTGCGATCGAGTACACGAGCATCGGGTAAGTAAATACATTCTGCAGAAATGCCGGCAGCGCCGCTACCCAGGCGCCGTTTTTGATCGTGTAATTCAGGAGGAAGAGTACGACCGCCGCGATGACCGAGCCGGTCAGGGATCCCATGCCTCCCACGACCACCATGACGACGATGAACACGGAGTTCAGGATCGAGCCGTTCGTGAAGGCAAAGGAGGTCGTCGCCAGCGCCGCATTGCTGCAGGCGTAAAGGGCGCCGGTCACCCCTGCGAAGAAGGCAGAGACTGTGAAGGTCAGCACCTTATAGTAATTCACATTAACGCCGGAAGACTCGGAAGCAATCTCATTGTCCCGGATGGAGCGGATCGCCCTGCCGTACTTCGAGCGGACAAACATAAACATCAGGCTCAGGCAGAGGATCACTGCCAGGAGCGCCACCCAGAGATACTGCACCTTTTCGTCGTTTGAAAATCCAAGTCCTGTCGCGTAGAGCGCGGAGGACGCAGACCCCTGTCCGAGCCCCTGCTGTCCGCAGAAAGGGATATTATTGATAACGTTGACGATGATCATGCCGAAGCCAAGCGTGATGATCGCCAGATAGTCGCCCTTCAGACGCAGCGCCGGTATACCGACGAGGACGCCGAGAAGCGCGGCCAGGACGCCCGCCGCCACAATGCTGAGCAACAGCACGAGCAGGAAAGCAATACCGGATTTCTCCTCATAGAATCCGACCCGCTGAAACGCAAGCGAGATCAGCGCCGCACTGTAGGCCCCCCCCGCCATGAAACCACAATGCCCGAGGGAGAGCTGCCCCAGAAAGCCGAGCACCAGGTTCAGCGAAGCAGCCATGATGATCAGATAACAGCACTGCCAGATGGACGGGACGATGCTCAGCTTCATCCTGCTGCCGCCGTTTCCGCAGATCACCAGCGCGAGGATGAAAAATACCACTGTTGCAATAAAATTAATCAGATAGCGTCTGCCAACGTTGTTCTTTTTCATACCTTCTCACCTACATTCTTTCCGAGCACGCCCGCCGGACGGATCAGGAGCACCACGATCAGAACCAGATAGACAAAGGTGTCCGACATGGACGAACTGATATAAGTGTTGGTAAGCGACTGTACCATGCCGATCAGAAGGCCGCCCAGCATGGCTCCGGGCAGGGAACCGATACCGCCCAGCACTGCCGCTACAAAGGCATAGATGCCGAGCGTCGCCCCCATCGTGGTGAAGACCTTCGGATACTGTGCGATGTACATCAGCGCCGCCACTGCGGCAAGTCCCGCGCCGATGCCGAAGGTGATGATAATCGTGTGGTTGACATTGACGCCCATCAGGATCGCGGCCTCTTTATCCTCAGAGACACAGCGCATGGCACGACCAATACGGGATTTTTGCGTGAACAGATAAAGCGCCACCATGATAACAGCGGAGACAACGATCGTAATAATTGTCGCACTGCTGACCGACACGCCGCCGATCGAAATTGTGGCGCCAAACAGTGTATAGGGAATCTTCGGATCGGGGCCAATCGCCGGGATTGCCTGCGCCAGATTTTCCAGCACGAAGCTCATCGCAATGGCCGTAATCAGGCTGGTCAGCTTATTTCCCTTCTTACGCACCGGACGATAGGCGAGCAGCTCCACCAGCATGCCGACGCAGGCGCAGATGATACACGCGGGCACCACCGCCAGCCAGCCCGGCAGGCCCAGTCCCATAAAGACCGGGATCAGGAAAAACAGCGAATAACCGCCCACCATGATGAAATCGCCGTGTGCGAAATTGATCAGCTTAATGATGCCGTAGACCATCGTATAGCCGAGCGCGATCAGCGCGTATACGCTCCCCAGACGCAGTCCCGTTATGACAAACTGGATAAAGGTAACCATAAATTAAACCTCTCCCTTTCCGTTTTATAAAGCCGAAAAGCCGCAGCCCGGGCAGACTTTTTCAAAGCCTGCCCGCACTGCGCACATAACAAGATCGTTATTCTACACTCAGGGTCTTGACCGCGATCTTCGTCACTTCCTCGTCGCCTTCGTTGTACTCGTAACCCATCAGGACGCCTGTCTTGATCGGCGTACCGGTCTCATCAAAGGAGAAGGTGCCGGTAGCAACCTCATAAGTCACGGAGGTATCCGCCAGCGCGGCCTGTACGCTTTCGGCGTCACATGCTCCGCAGCTCTCCATGGCCTGCGCAAGGATCAACACGCAATCATAACCGAGCGCATCGAAGTTGTTCGGTGTATCGCCGTAGGTCGCCTCATAGTTCTCCACAAAGCTCACGGACACATCGCTGGTGGCCAGCTCCGTCGAATAGTGGTTCACAAACAGGAAATCATTGTAAACGGAGAGGTCAGTGCCCTCGGAAATCGTGGTCTCGGTATTGTCCACACCGTCCGCACCGAGCAGCACGCCGTCAAAACCCGCGCTTCTCGCCTGCGGCACCAGGTACGGTCCGGTCACATCATAGTAGAACGGCACGAACACCAGCTCCGCTCCCGCGGATACCATCTTGTTGAACTGGTTCGTGTAATCCACCTCGGTCATCGTCGCCACAGATTCTTCTGCCACAACCTCAATGCCGAGCGTCTCACAGGCTGCCGAGAAGGAATCCCGAAGTCCCGCGGAGTAGGTATCCGCCGAGCAGTACACGATTCCAACCTTTGTGTAGCCCTCGTCCGCCGCGTACTGCGCCGCCAGCTCGCCCTGGAAAGAATCCTTGAAGCAGGCGCGGAATACGTAATCCATCTCCGTCGTCAGCGCATCCGCTGTCCCGGACGGGGTGATCAGCACAACACCCTCGGAATTCGCGACCGAAGTGATACTGGACGTGCAGCCCGAGGTCGCGGAACCGATCACAAGCTCGATACCGTCAGCAATCAGCGCATTCATGGCGTTCAGGCATTCGGTCGAATCGCCCTGGTCATCCTTCGAAGAAACGGCCAGCTCATAGGCTCCGTCGCTGAGCATTACTCCACCTGCCGCGTTGATCTCATCGACTGCCATCAGAACGCCGTTGGAGACATGCGTTCCATACACGGCCAGGCTGCCGGTCATCGGTCCGATCATGCCAAGCGTGATAGTTCCGACAAAATCGCCCTCGGCCTCACTCGCCGCATCGGTTTCTTCCGTAGTCTCTGTCTCCGTGCTCTCAGAGCCGGAGCCCGAACTTCCACAGGCCGTCATTCCCACCGCCATGGTCAGCATCAGAATCATACTGATAATTCTCTTTTTCATAACTTTCTTCCTCCTTTTTTCACTGCAGTTTCCTGTTACCAAACGCCGCGAAGCAATCCATGACAAATCCCTTTCACGAAAAAAAGACGCATGGATGGCAATCATCCGTGCGCCTTTGCGTTTCTGCTATCTATTGTACGACTGAATTCCTGTTCTGTCAATTTTAAAAAAGTTTCAAAAAATATGGTTATTTTCAAAAAAAGTTGTGAACATTTTATGAAATCACGGTGGAAAACCGATTAATTTTCGTTTCAGCCCCCGGATTCTCCATCAGCTCCTTCAGCCGTTCCAGCACATGCCCCAGCAC
>JAJPZP010000258.1 GCA_021204285.1 Lachnospiraceae bacterium
CAAGCCTCAGACATATGACGCGCAAGCGGCATATAGCCTTCGAAGAAGGCGGTCTCAAGGCCTGCTGTTCTGAATAGCTACAATTTTCAAGACTGTGTTTTCTGTTCCAATTACTTCAAAATGCCATATTGCTCATCCGAAACGGCCTCCAGCCACTCGTTCAAGCTGTTCTCCCCCGGCACCTCCACGGCCAGATGGGAGAACCAGCTGTCCGGGGCAGCTCCATGCCAGTGCTTCACGCCGACCGGAATATTGATGCAGTCGCCCGGATTCATCTCCACTGCATCCTTGCCCCACTCCTGGTAATAGCCGCGGCCGGCCACGCAGATCAGGATCTGGCCGCCGCCCTTGTCGGCGTGATGGACGTGCCAGTTGTTGCGGCAGCCCGGCTCAAAGGTCACATTGAAGACGCCGACCTGCTCGGTAGACACCGGAGCCAGATAGCTCTGCCTGATAAAGTATTTCGCGAAGGCGTCGTTCAGCGCGCCGATGGGGAACACCATCTCAGCGGCATGGGCGGCCTTTTCATCCTCCGGAGCCGCGTCCTCCGCCCAGACCTCCTTCGTCATGTAGAAGACTGCCCAGGCCTTCGGCCAGCCGACATAGAAAGCGGCGTGTGTGACGATGGCGGCGATCTCCGCTCTCGTCACCCCGGCCTTCTTTGCGTTCTCCAGATGATACTTCAGAGAAGAATCCGTAATACCGGAGGACATGAGCGCCACCACGGTGATGATGCACCGCGTCTTGTGATCAATATCCTGATTGTTCCAGTTTTCACCGAACAGCACGTCGTCATTGAAATGTGCAAATTCCGGTGCAAATTCTCCAAGGGTCTGACGCCCCGCTGTCTGTACGATTTTTTCCATCATCCAATCCTCCCATCCTTATGCAATCGTTTCCGCCCATTTTTTCAGCTCTGCAGCGCTTTGTCTGCCGTTCAGGAGCTTTCCGACCACAATCTCGGTATCTGGGGACACGGACGGTTTCAGGGCATCCGCGGTGCACCCGAATCCGCTGCCGCCGGAAGTGGCAAAGAGGATGATCTTCTTTCCGGAAAAATCATAGCTTTCCAGGAAGGTATTGATGATCGTGGGCGCGACGCCCCACCAGATCGGGAATCCCAGAAAGATCGTATCGTATTCCGCGATACCGGCACTCTGATCTGCAAGCACGGGCCGACTGGAAAGATCGTTCATCTCCACCGAGCTGCGCGACTTTTTGTTCGTCCAGTCCAGATCCGCATTGGTATAAGACACCTGCGGTCGGATCTCATATACATCCGCGTCCGCTGCCTGCGCCAGCGCTTTCGCTGCAGCCGCGGTCATACCGCTGGCTGAAAAATACGCCACCAGCTTTTTCTTTGTCATAACATGGTCCTCCTTTTCTATTTTCCAGATTCATCACGAAGCAATTTCATCCGTGACTTTGAGGTTACTTTCTACTATCATGATTCTATCTTATACCCCATACAAAATGATGGCAAATACTTAATTTCTATTTCTGGTTATTCTTATATGTAATATCTGGGGAGACCTCTGAACATCCATCAAGTCTCAGACACATGATGTGCAAGCGGCATGTAGCCTCCGAAGAAAGTGGTCGGAGCCTGCTGTTCTGAATCGTTACAATTTTTTGATTACCACTGCCGGCACCCCGGCCACCACCGTATCCGGCGGTACATCCTTCGTCACCACCGCGCCCGCCACCACAACGGCACGATCACCTACCGTAACGCCGGGGAGAATCGTGGCGTGGGAACCGATCCACACCTTGTTACCAATATGGATGGCTCCGGGAATATTGCAGCTGCGGTTTGCCGGGTCCAGGTCATGATTGATGGTGGCCATGACAACGTAGGAACCGATCAGGACGTCATCCCCGATATAGATGCCGCCCTGATCCTGAAAGTGGCAACACATGTTGATAAAAACACGCTCTCCGATAAACAGATTTTTCCCGCATTCCGTATAAAGCGGGGGAAACAGGCAGAATGAATCGTCGATTTCCCTCCCCGTCAGCTGTCCTATCAGCCTGCGAATTTCATCCGGCTCGTGGTAACCCTGGTTTAATATGGACGTGACCCTGAGCGCGTCCTGCGACATCTGTATCATGATCCGATGCCCTTCGGAACCGCCCTGCACGGGGACGCCTCTGCGCATTTCCTGCAGTAATTCATTTTGTTCCATACTTTTTAAGTCTCCTGTTACTTCAGATTTCTTCCCAGTGTTTCTGCTTCCTGCAGCTTCCTTCTGGTGACACCACCGGCTACCGTAATGATTCCCATATCCTGCAGTCCAAGATAATCCAGGAAATCGTCCTCATAGGAAAAGGCAGCACCTTTGTACATATCTGCGTCGCCGGAACATAAGATCATCGCGACCTTTTTCAGCTTTGCCGGTCTGACCGGATAAGCCGCTGAGTAGAAACGGTCTATCACACATTTCAGCTGACCTGAAATACCGTGATAATAAACAGGTGATGCAATCACCAGCATCTCCGTTTCCTTCAGGAGATCGTAAACCTCCTGCATATCGTCTTTCTGGATGCATACTCCACGCCCTTTTGTGTGGCAGTATTCGCAGGCAAGGCAGCCGTGGATGTTTTTCTTGCAGGCATCTACTACATCTACATGGTGGCCGCTCTGTTCCGCACCCTTTGCAAAAGCGTCGATCATCTGTTTTGTATTTCCATTTTGACGCGGGCTTCCGTTGAGAACCAAAATTTTCATTCTATTTTATACCTCCGTTAAAAGTTTAATACCAGTCGTGTTTTTCATTCCGATCCAACGCGTTAATCTGCTCCATCTCCTCATCCGTCAGCTCAAAGCCAAACAGATCAAGATTCTCCCGGATATGCTCCGGATCGCTGGAACCGGGAATCACCACGACGCCTTTCTGCAAGTTCCACCGCAAAATTACCTGGGCAGAAGAAACGCCGTGAGCCTCCGCGATAACGGAAATGGTTTCATCCCCAAGCAGCTCTGCTGTATGTCCGCGTCCACCGAGCGGATACCAGCCCTGTACGACAATCCCCAGAGACTGAATGTAGGGAATCACGTCATTTTCCTGATAATAGGGATGGATTTCATTCTGCACCAGCGCAGGGATGATATTCACCTGCGGCAGGAAATCTTCCAGCTCTTCCACGTACCAGTTGGACAGGCCGATCGAGTGCACCTTGCCGTCCGCGACGGCCTGCTCCAGCGCCAGATACGCCTCCACATCGCCGTCTCCCGGATGATGCAGGAGAATCATGTCGATATAATCCAGCCCCATCTTTTCCAGGGCTTCGTCAATGGCTTCCGCCGCATGGTCGAACTGACTGGGATAGAGCTTGGTAATCACGAAAATTTCTTCCCGCGGCACATCCGAATCCCGGATGGCCTGCCCGACAGCCGCCTCATTGCCGTACATATAAGCGGTGTCGATCAGCCGTCCACCGGCTTCCAGCAGCGCCGCAATGGAAACGGCACATTCCTCATCGCTCAGGCTGTAAGTCCCAAGTCCCATGATCGGCATTTCATAGCCGCTGTTCAGCAACACGGTCTTCGTCTCAAAATCAAATTCACCCACGTTGCGTACCTCACTTTCCGGTAAATCAAGACTGTCTATCCATTCAATCACGTCGCTTTCCGTGGCATCCCCGGAGAATCGCCGCCCGTCCATCCAGGTAACGGTATCGGAGCAGAGATCATGCAGATTCTCCGCGCTGGAACCGATGCCGCTGCTGTGGGAGGTGCAGAAGGGAATGATTGTCACGTCTGAGAAATCATAGCTCTCCAGAAAGGTGCTGATAATCCGCGGCGCCTACCCGTGCCAGATGGGATAGCCGAGGAAGATCACATCGTACTGCCCGATGTTCTCCATACTGCCGGAAATTGCCGGCCTTGCGGAGTCATCCGCCTGCTCCTGGTCAGCGCGCCCGCCGGTGTAATACGCCAGATCTTCTTCCGTATAAGGATCCTCCGCTACGATTTCGTAACTGTCCGCACCGGTCTCATCGCTGATCCACCGGGCGATCTGCTCCGTCGTGCCGGTGCAGGAAAAATACGCAACCAGAGTCTTACCGCCGGAAGAGACGAGGTCAAAATCTTCCCCGCTGCTCTCCTCTTCCACTGTACCCGTTTCTTCCGTTTCGCTCTCTGCTTCCGATTGATTGTCCGCAGTCAAAACGCTGCTCTCAGAATCCGACAAGGACTCTGTATTCCCGGAGCCGCACGCCGCCAGCCCGGCAATCATGCAGCTCAAAAGAACGAATATAATGAATCGTTTCATGCTGCCCCTCCTCCACCTAACTTTTTATTTCCTTTTTGTTCAGACTGTTTACGAGATAGTCCAGACAGTCCAGCTTTTTCTGCTCCTCGTGAATACAGTTCAGCAAATCCCTGCGACTGCTTTGCAGCAGAAACAACAATTCTCTTTCCCGTCCTTCTTTCTTAAGCAGGACACAGCGAGAGATCGTCTCCTCCCCAAAGCCAATGTCCCTGAGATTTTCATAAAAGCACTGTGCCTCATTGTTCGCTTCCGGCATGTCTGCCACCTCCCTCGAGGTCTATCTTATATGGTGACAGGAAGAATGGCAAATATTTAGTTTCTATTTCTGGTTATTCTTGAAAAGAATATCTATTTGCAACCACCCCTGTCCAGGCAAATCAAGGAGTATATTGGGGCTCTTTCGCCTGGCAAATAAACTGTTTTACCTTGCGAAACGGGATTATTTTGATATAATAAAATCAATCCTGTGAATTAAGAGGAGGGCGTTTTATGGACGACAGCGTAAAAGATTTGGCAAATGAAAGAAATTTATTGGATTATATTGTGGTTTGCGTCAGTGAATTTGCCAGTCGATATGGTATGCATATGAAGGATGCTTATATGTATCTGCGGCAATATAAAGGAATTGATTTTCTCCATGAATTCTATGATGTGGAGCATACATTATCTTTTGACGATACAATAGATGATTTGAGTATTATATGCAGAAAAAATGGAGGAACGGTATTTTGAAACTTTATCATGGCTCCAATATGGAAATAGAATACGTCGATTTATCAAAATGTATGCCCTATAAAGATTTTGGACGTGGCTTTTACATGACAATTCTTGAGGAACAGGCATGGAGAATGGTGGAAAGAAGAGCAAGGATTGCTGGTGGAATGCCAACCGTTACGATTTTTGAGGTACCAGAAGATCTGTTAGAGAAAAGCGATATAAACTGTCGCGCATTTGCTGAAAGACCAAGCGTTGAACGGGCGGTATTTATCAACAATAACCGGAACCGGAAATTTTTGGATATCTCAAGCCCGGAGTGTAATACCGACAATAAATATGATGTTGTCTCGGGACCAGTTGCAAATGATACTGTAGGACTGCTGATCAGACAATTTTCCAGAGGAACCATAGACGCTGAATATTTAAAGCGGGAATTTGATTTTGGAAAACTGACGAATCAATACACCTTTCATACTGAGAAAGCACTACGGTATCTGAAAAAGGTGGGTGTTAAATATGACAGATAAACAGCAGGAGATGATTGAATACACTACTCAGGATATTATAGCGTTTATTATGGAAGATGAAAGCAGATCAATGGATGGAGCAATGGATCTTTTTTATAGTTCCAAAACTTTTGAACGACTCACAGATGTTGAGACAGGGCTTTATCTACAGGGCTCGGCTTATGTTTATGAAATGTTCAAAATGGAACAAAATCAGCGGTCAAGATAAAGGTAGCAATGCGGAAAGCGGAGGCAACACGATGGAACTGAGAGTTTTGCGCTATTTTATAGAAGTCGCCAGAGAGGGCAGTATCACGGGCGCAGCCAGGACGCTGCACATTTCCCAGCCGACCCTTTCCAAGCAGCTCAAGGAGCTGGAGGCCGAGCTCGGCTGCAAGCTTTTCGTCCGCGGCAATTACAATGTGCATCTGACAGAAGAAGGAATTTTGCTGTGCAAGCGCGCGGAAGATATTCTGGACATGACAGACAAGACCATCGGAGAATTTCAGTCTCTAAACGACGTGACCGGCGGCGATGTGCGGATCGGCTGCGCGGAATCCTGGCTGATCCACCATCTGGCCGGTGTTATCAAGGATTTTCGCCGGCAGTATCCGGGGCTGCGCTTCCACATCACCAGCGGAGACACCCGCGTGGTGGTGAATGATCTGGAACAGGGGCTCTCCGATTTCGCGGTCATCGTAGAACCGCCCGATCTTTCAAAGTATAATTATCTTTCCCTGCCGGGTGGCGACATCTGGGGACTTTTAATGCGCGCGGACAATCCCTTGGCACAGAAAACAGAGATCTGCCTGGAAGATATACGGGACCTTCCGCTCATCATTTCACCCCAGTCGATCCGCACGGACCTTCCCAGATGGTGCGGCGAGGCGGTCGATCAGCTGCATATCATCGGAACCATCAACCTTTTCTACAATGGCTCCGTATTTGTGAAGGAGGGACTGGGATGCCTGCTGGTCTTTGACCGCCTGGCAGACGTCAGCCCCGAAAACGGCCTGTGCTTTCGTCCTCTCTCCCCAAAACTGGAAACGAAGATGTATATCATCTGGAAGAAATACCAGGTCTTCACGCCGATCGCGGAACGGCTGGTGGAACTTTTGAAGGAGCGATTTTCGTCCTGATTATGATAATGTATCGTAATCACGATCCAATACCCGCCGCCTCCACCAGTGCCTCCCTGTCCAGGATACAGACCTTCCGATAGCCGCAACGCAGCAGGCCATCGCGCTCAAATTCCTTCAAAACCTGGCTGACCGTCGGCCGCGCCAGTCCCAGGCACAGGGCAATCTCCTCATGCGAATAGGGAAGGCAATGCCCTTCGATCTCCTTATCCGGATTATCTGCCTCGGTCTCCGTCAACAGAAATGAAGCGATCCGCTGGTAACGATCCAGGAAACGAAAGGAATGAAGAGAATAGGACAGATGATTCATCGTTTCCGAACAGTGCTGCAGCAGCTTGAGCAGAATATCCGGATTCTGACACAGGCAGGGAATCAGCTGTTCTATCGTACAGCAGAGCAGCAAAACATCCGTGACCGCCATGACCGTGGTAGGTCGCGGGCTTTTGCTCAGGAAGGAGGATTCACCGAAAAGCCGTCCTTTCTCCACGATCTCAAGCGTCAGCTCCTCTCCTTCCCGGGTGCTGAGCATCACGCGCACCCTCCCTTCCCGGATAATGCACAGCGTATTCGCCGCATCCCCTTCCAGGTAAATACTTTCCTCCCGCGCATAGCGGCGCAGGTATCCTGCCTGCGAGAGCCGCTCCATTTCCTCGTCTGAAAATTTAATCTCCATTCCTCTACCTCAAAATGTCATCTATATTACATTCAGAGTACCATAAACCGAAATATAATACCAGTACAATGCAAAGGAGGGATTCACATGAAAATCATTGCCTATGAAGTCCGGGATGATGAGAGGGAACATTTTGACCGTTACGCTGGAGAATTTGGCGCAGATCTGATCCTCACGGATCAGGTTCCGACGATGGAGAACGCTTCCATGGCTGCCGGCTGCGAAGGCGTGACCATCCTCGGACAGGGAAACATCGACGCGGCTCTTCTGGACGAATACAAGAAGCTCGGCGTCCGCTGCCTCACGACCCGCACGATCGGTTATGACCATGTCGATATGGCACATGCCCGAGCGATCGGTCTGCCTGTCTGCAACGCATTCTATGAGCCGAACGGCGTGGCGGAATACGCGGTTATGCTGATGCTTCTGTGCATCCGCCACTACAAGGCCGCCCTCTGGCGCGCGCAGGTCAACGATTATTCTCTTCCGGGACTCTACGGGCGCGAAATGCGGAATCTGACGGTCGGGATTCTGGGAACCGGCCGGATCGGAACGCAGCTGGCAAAGATTCTCTCCGGCTTTGGATGCCGGATTCTGGGCTATGACCAGTACCAGGGCGAAGCTTCCCGCTGGCTCAGCTATACGGATCTGGATACGCTTTACCGGGAAAGCGACATTATTTCCGTGCACCTGAACCTGAACGAACAGACTTATCACATGATCGGCAGCGACGCGATTGCCAGAATGAAAGACGGCGTGATCCTGATCAACTGTGCGCGCGGCGCGCTGATGGATACCGAAGCGCTGATTGCAGGAATTGAGCAGGAAAAAATCGGCGGTCTGGGGCTCGACTGCTTTGAAAGTGAGGAAGGTATCTATCACCTGAACCGCCGCGATGAGATCATCAGCAACCGTTCCATGGCATATCTGCGGCAGTTTCCGAACGTCGTTATGACGCAGCACATGGCCTTCTACACGGACGCGGCAGTCTCCAATATGGTTCGCTGCGGGATTGAAGGAATCTGCTCGGTGCTGCAGAGCGGTACTTATAAAACGCTGCTGTAAAGCCACATAAAACTCCCCGCCCTTACCGGACGGGGAGTTCCTCTTTTTACTCTTCTTCTTTTTTCTTCGGTCTGCACATCTGATGTCCTGTCCACAAGCACATCACGCAGCCAATCAGCATCACCATCGCCCAGAATCTGTGTTGTTTTAACATCTCTCATGTCCTCCGTCTCATTGATTCCACCATCGCCGTCTGCCTTCACGCACCTCGCTGTCAGAAAGACAAACTGGCAGAATGATCGGTTGTTTCAAAAGCATTGTACCAGAGAAGCTTAATCCATGCAATGACCCAGCAGACTTACATGTCCGACACCATGGAGATGTCCGCCGCAGATCAGCACTTCC
>JAJPZP010000069.1:0-12453 GCA_021204285.1 Lachnospiraceae bacterium
CCAAAATGGTTTTTTCTAAGCGGCTCTGGGTGGCTAATTCATCCCGACGCTAACAATAAGACTGATCGGTGCAAAAGCGCTGAGGATAAACGGATAATTTTTGTAATGTCGTCCGCCAACAAAGATCAGCAAAAACATGCCAAACGCCGAGGTCAGGAAAAAGAAGAATTCGTACTTATTCTCCTTTTTGGCAAGGAATAACAGGCCGATGACCAGCAAGATCGTCGGAATCATGAGATAATCATATGTAAATCTTACCCCTTGCCACAGATTGTAAAGAAGGGAAAAAGGAAATACACCGGATTCCGTATTGGAATATAAAAAGAGATTGTCATAGAAATAGACGGTCCACAGATCCGAAAGAGCATGATTAACCGCAAACCAGGCGAGGATTGGTAAGGTGGTAATTAATACCCCCCCCGCAATGGTTAAAAGCATATAGAAAAGTTTCTGAATCTTTCTGCTCTTCAGGAGCAGGAAAGCTGGAACACAGATCCAGCCGATATAAAGCCCAAGCAGGGAATATTTCGTCCAGAGAATGCAGGATGAGGTGATTCCAATCAGCAGGCACTCTCTGTATGATGGCATTTCTCCTGCCCGCACTGCTTTCAGACCGATATAAATAGCATAAGCGAGAAAAGGTAAGCAAAGTTCTTCCGCACTGTCTCCATAGCTGAATGCAGCAGAGCTATAGACAACCGCAGCCAACACAGGAATCAGCAGAATCGATACAGACTTCTGGTAAAGCCGCATGATCTGCAATGAAATCCAGAGGAACGCGGCGCAGGCGGCGACTTCAATAAAATAGACTCCAAGAAAACTTGTTTCAGATACCAGTGCGCCCAGAGTATGAATCAGATACATAAGTGGTCCTTTGTGGTCAAAAAGATCCCGGTACGGAAGCTTTCCATGCAGTATGGATTTCCCTATTGTAAAATAAATGTTCGGGTCCACCCAGTCGTTAAGCGGATACAGCGGAGAAGATTTCGAACAGATGGAAATCGTGACAAATGCTGTCAGAAAAACAAACAGTATATGCGTCGCCTTTATGGAAGAATCTCCATCCGAAAACTCTGCAGCGGAAGTCAGACTGCCCGGATTCGGAAGGTACCGTAAGACAAACTCCGTGACGGTACTCAGGAAATAAAATGCGGCCACGCAGATACAAAAAGCGATGAAAGTCATCAGTGTCTCCTGTGAAATACCTGTCAGTTCAGCAAGCATCTCAAGCTTGTTAATATGAATTTTATTAAGAACAAATTCACAGAATGGAAATGCTGACAATGCCAGAATACTGACGGAGAGAATGACCGAAAGAACGGACAGATTTGATCTCCAGAACGGGAATATATTCTTCAGGAACAACAGGGCTACAGCGAGCACGCATACGATAGCCACAAAAGATAATTCTGATAAATTACCCACAAACAGCACCGCAAAAGCGATGCCGGAAATCAGAAATGGAATATTCACTGCAAGATTTACAGGATTTGGTTTTTTTAAACTGTTCATTTATTATACCGGGCCGGGAACCCTAAGGCTCCCGGCCTTTTTTGCCTAAAAATTTATTTGTTACTCAGATACTCGTGGATGCCCTTCGCAGCCGTCTTTCCTGCGCCCATGGCGAGGATAACGGTAGCAGCGCCGGTCACAGCGTCTCCGCCGGCGTAGACGCCCTCCTTTGAGGTCGCGCCGGTCTCCTCCGTCACGACGATGCACTGTCTGCGGTTGATCTCCAGACCCTTCGTCGTCGAGGAGATCAGCGGATTCGGCGAGGTGCCAAGCGACATGATGACCGTATCGCAGTCAATGTCAAACTCGGAGCCCGGGATCTCGACCGGACGGCGTCTGCCGGAAGTGTCGGGTTCGCCGAGCTCCATGCGGATGCACTTCACACCCTTCACCGCGTCGTTCTCATCGACCAGAATCTCCACCGGATTCGTCAGGAGGTCAAAGATAATGCCCTCCTCCTTCGCATGATGGACTTCCTCCGCACGGGCCGGAAGCTCCTCCTCGCTGCGGCGGTAGACAATGTGCGTCTCCGCGCCGAGACGAAGCGCGGTACGGGCCGCATCCATCGCCACGTTGCCGCCGCCAACAACGACGACCTTCTTGCCGTGGACAATCGGCGTATCGTAATCCGGATTGAAGGCTTTCATCAGGTTATTTCTGGTCAGGTACTCGTTCGCGGAGAGCACGCCGCAGGCAGTCTCACCCGGAATGCCCATGAACTTCGGAAGTCCTGCGCCGGAACCGATGAACACAGCGTCAAAGCCCTCGTCCTCGATCAGCTCGTCCAGCTTCACGGTCCTGCCGATGATCACGTCGGTCTCGATTTCGACGCCGAGCGACTTCACGTTCTCGACCTCGGGAGCGACCACGCGGTCCTTCGGAAGACGGAACTCCGGAATGCCGTAGACCAGCACGCCGCCCGCCTTGTGCAGGGCCTCGAAGATCTTGACCTCGTAGCCGAGCTTCGCAAGATCGCCTGCGCAGGTCAGGCCTGCAGGACCGGAGCCGATGACGGCGACCTTCTTGCCATTCTTCTGAGCGGCCGGGGTCGGCTTGATGCCGTTCTCACGCGCCCAGTCCGCGACGAAGCGCTCGAGCTTGCCGATGGAGATCGGATCGCCCTTCTTTCCGCGGATGCAGACGCCCTCGCACTGGCTCTCCTGGGGGCACACACGCCCGCAGACTGCCGGAAGCGAGGAGGACTCGCTGATGATCTTGAACGCGTCCTCAAAGCGCTCCTCCTTGACCGCGGCGATGAATTCCGGGATGTTGATCGCCACCGGGCATCCTTCCATACACTTCGCCTTCTTGCAGCCAAGACAGCGCTGCGCCTCTTCTACTGCCTCTTCCTTATTATAACCATAGCAGACTTCCTCGAAGTTCGTCGCGCAAACCTTCGGCTGCTGCTCTCTTACCGGTACTCTTGTTAATCCTGCTGCCATTATTTGTCACCTCCGCATAATCCGCATCCGCCGTGATGGGTCTCGCCCTCCTGATATTTCAGAAGTCTGCAGCCTTCCTCTGTCTTGTACATGGCGGCGCGCTTCATCGCCTGATCAAAGTCGATCTTGTGACCGTCGAATTCCGGTCCGTCAACACAGGCATATTTCACCTCATCGCCGACCATCACACGGCAGCCGCCACACATGCCAGTGCCGTCCACCATGATCGGGTTCATGCTGACTACGGTCGGGATGCCAAGTTTCTTTGTCGTAAGACAGGCAAACTTCATCATGATCATCGGGCCGATCGCGACGCAGTGATTGAACTCCCTGCCCTCGCTCACGAGCTTCTCCAGCATGGACGTGCCGACGCCCTTGAAGGAGTAGCTGCCGTCGTCCTTGCACAGGTGCAGATTGCCGACCTCGCTCATCTCCTTCTCGAAGATCAGCAGATCCTTCGTCCTCGCACCCACGATGATATCGCAGTCGATGCCGTGCTCATGCAGCCACTTTGCCTGCGGATAGACCGGTGCGGTACCCACGCCGCCGGCGATGAAGACGATCTTCTTCTTTTTTACTTCCTCGAAATCGTCTGTGACCAGATCGGAAGGGCGTCCCAGCGGACCCACGAAGTCGAGGATGGAATCCCCTGCCTGCAGATTCACCAGCTTGTAAGTCGATACGCCGATCGGCTGGAATACGATCGTAACGGTACCCGCCTCTCTGTCATAATCACAGATCGTCAGCGGAATACGCTCCGCGGTCTCGTCCACGCGCACGATGATAAACTGTCCCGGTTCGCAGGATTTTGCGACACGCGGTGCGAGGATCACCTGTTTGTAGACATTTGCAGAGAGCTGCTCTGCCTCCAGAATTTTAAACATACTTGACCTCCTTAGATTTTTGCAAATCACTGTCTACTATCATAATCCATCTTCCCGGATAATTCAACAAATTCCGAAAATTTATTCGCCGGATTCTGGTATCTCCTCCAGAGCTTCTCCGGTCTCCTCCGGCTCCGCAACATGATAAATGGCCTCTTCAATGCCGCTCTCCCGATTCTCACTGTCAATCGCAATCGCCTGCAGGACAGTGAGTCCGGGATTGATCTGGATTGCACCGGTATAAAGAATGGAATAGCGATCCGGTTCCTGTCCATCCGTTGTATAATAGACCGTACTGTCTTCACCGGCTGTGATCGTCACATAAAAGCTCTCCGCGTATTCGCCGGAAGGCATACTGAAAACCGGTTCATTGGGATAGGTGAATACGACTTCATATGTACCGTCTGCTTCCATACTCTGCTGTCCGTCATTGCGGATGAATATGGTTCGCAGCACTGTCGTCCCTTCATCAATATAGACTTTCCGGTTATAGAGCGTGCTGTCAGCGTCCGGCGTCGTACCGTCTGTTGTGTAGTAGATATGACCGTCTGAGATCTCCTCATGGGAAATCACAACCTGTAGCGTATGACTGTAGCTGCCGGGAGCAATACTGAAAGTAGGCTCCGCAAGCAGAACAATCTCTTCCGATTCGACCTCTTCTGTCGCATTCTCGCGGCCGCTGATCAGACTATAGGAAGCCTGAAATGCGAGAATTCCGGCTGCTATCAGCAAAATAACAGGGAGAATATATCTGCGAACCGGCCTTTTTTCTTTTTCATGAACAGGCACGGGTTCCGGTGCGCTATCTGGTTCCTCTTTTTCGGCTCCGATCGCAATGTCGTCTTCAGGACTGTAGTCCGGTACCATCTGGATTGCCGCACCACAATGCTCACAGTAGATCTTTCCATCCGGAATTTCGGCTCCGCATTTCTGGCACTTCATATTGAAAATGCGTCCTTTCGTTAAACATACTCATCTATGTACTGCTCAAATTGTTCCATGGACATGAGAATCTTACGGGGTTTTGTGCCTTCTTCCTCTCCCACGACACCGGCATCGGCAAGCTGATCCATGATACGTGCCGCGCGGTTAAATCCAATCTTAAACCAGCGCTGCAGCATGCCAATGGAGGCCTTGTCCTTCTCGATAATGAATTTCCCGGCATCGGCGAACAGGACGTCCCGTCCATTTCCGCTGCCTGAAGCAGAACCACTTTCCGATGAAGAAGCACTCTCCGCCGCACTTTGCATCCGCTGAATCTGATCGGCGATCTCAGCCTCAGCCTCCGTTGTTTCCAGCTTCTGGCGGCTTAAGAACTCTACCACCGCGCTAACCTCCGCATCCGACACCAGGGCTCCCTGTACACGCAGCGGCTTCGGGATACCGGAGGGGGCGAACAGCATATCGCCTTTTCCGAGCAGCTTCTCAGCTCCATTCATGTCGAGAATTGTACGCGAGTCCACGCCCGAGGAAACGGCGAAAGCGATACGCGAAGGCATGTGAGCTTTGATAAGACCCGTGATCACATTAACGGAGGGGCGCTGCGTCGCGATAACCAGGTGGATCCCTGCGGCACGGGCAAGCTGTGCCAGCCTGCAGATCGCATCCTCAACCTCGCCGGGCGCAACCATCATCAGATCAGCCAGCTCATCGACGATAATAACGATCTGCGGCATTTTCTCGGGCTTCTCGCCCTCAATATCCGCAAGAGACTCAATCTTGCTGTTGTAGCCCTCGATATTCCGCACGTTGGTCTCAGCAAATTTATTATAGCGTCCCATCATCTCATTGACGGCCCAGTTTAATGCCCCGGCAGCCTTTTTCGGATCCGTTACAACGGGAGTCAGGAGATGCGGTATACCGTTGTATGCACTGAGTTCAACAACCTTTGGATCAATCATGATCAGTCGAACTTCGTCAGGCCTGGCCTTATAGAGAATACTCATAATCAGCGTATTGATACAGACCGATTTTCCGGAACCAGTGGCACCGGCTATCAGAAGATGCGGCATCTTCGCAATATCCGAAACCATGATATTTCCCCCGATATCTTTGCCGACCGCAAATGCGATCTTCGAGGGATTTTTCCTGAATTCCTCCGACTCGATCAGCTCACGTAAAGGGACGACAGAATTCTCCCGGTTCGGCACCTCAATACCAACGGCTGCCTTTCCCGGAATCGGTGCTTCAATACGCACATCCGGAACTGCAAGATTCAGCTTGATATCATCCGAGAGCGACACGATTTTACTGACTTTTACGCCGTGGGCGGGCTGTACTTCAAAACGCGTCACTGCCGGGCCACAACTTACATTTGTCACGGTGGCGTTCACACCGAAATCTTCCATAATCTGCTGAAGATGCCTGGCCGTCTCCTGAAGCTGCGCAGCCGTATTTTTCTGGCTGTAACTTCGTTTCGGCTTCTTGAGCATAGAAATCGGTGGAAAATGATAATCCTGCGATGACTTTATCGCTGTTTTTAAGGATTTCTTTTCTGTTTCCTGTCTCTTTGGAGCGGATTCCGGCTGCGGAACAGACTCTTTTTTTATCTGCTCTCTTTCCTGCTCCTGCTCAAATTCCCGTTTGCTCAGCGCGTTTCTCACCAGATCTTCTTCGCAGAAACTGATCTCCTGGACACCGCCGGTCAGGCTCTCCTCATTCTCATAGTGCTTTGGTTCCGGACGGTGAATCGTAATCGTCGGGCGCTGCTGCACAGGCTCCGTGATCTGCTCTCCGGCGGATGGTTCCGGCGTTGCCGTTTTTTCTTCTGCCTGTGTCTCCAGTTCGACAAGACCGCTTCCGGAAGGTTTTGGAATCTTCAGGTCAGGCGTAACGCCACTGGCCTTCTGTTCACGGCGGCTCTCCTTTTTCTGCCCGGAGAGTTCCTTTCTCCGTTCCATATTTTCCCTCGTGGATTCATAAACCCTGCGACTTCCATCGGACATGCCCCGCACAAAGGAATGACCGGTAATAATCACAATACAGATAATCAGCATGCCGATCAGAAACAGGCAGGCACCGATCGCGCCAAAAGCGCCCTGCAGCAGCGTCCAGATACCGCCGCCTATGATACCGCCGCCGGTATGATATGCACGACACCAGGCAAAGATCTCGCCCATTCCGTTCGCGTCCGCATTTCCCATCGTGATCCGATGAAGCAACGCCTCAAACGCCATACCGACGAGAACCATAGCGACGATCTTTACTTTCGCGACCATATTTTCCCGGTTCGCCAGGGAAAACAGGATGAGCAGCAGAAGCAGAAGCGGGAACAGATAGGCGAGCAGTCCAAAACAACCAAATAAAAGGCCACTTAAGAATTCTCCTACCGTTCCGCCGACGCCAAAATTGCTGACAAAAAGGAAGATGGAAAAAATGATGAACAGCACAAGAAGAACCTCGTCCCATATTCCGTTTCCGGATTCTGTAAAGGTTCTCTGTTTTACAGTGCTTTCTGTATTTTTTTTCTTCGTGGAGCCCGTTTTTTTACGACTGCCTTTTTTTTCTGTTCCACTCATGTCTGGCTTTACTCCCCATCTGGAAAAAAGGACTCGCCCCGGCGGACCAGCCCTTTCAACGCTCAGTATTATAACATGGAGTTAAACGCTTGTCAAAGTATCCTGCTTTTACAGGGATTCTTCAAACAGATTTTTGTAACCTTCCCCATAAATTTCATTCGCATTCGTGATAATCATGAAGGATTCCGGATCCTCGGCTTTCACGAGCTCCTGCACCTGCGGACCCTGTGTGCGGCGGACAACACAGAGGATGACCTGTTTCTCGCGGCCCGTCCAGCCTCCGGAGCCGTGCAGATAGGTAATTCCCACCTCCAGCTCCAGCAGAAGTCTTTTGCCGATGTCCTCCGGTTTCTCTGTGATGATATAAATCAGCTTCGCCTCATCGCCGCCATAGAGTACATAGTCCAGCGCACGCCCGCTGACGAGTACGGCAATCATGGCATAGAGAGCAATATTCAGATCGCGGAATACCAGCCCGGATATCGCCACAATGATCATATCCGTGCACTGAAAAAGAAAACCGGTTTTCAGATAACGGTATTTCTGCCGCAGAATCTTGATAATAATATCTGTCCCCCCGGTTGTCGCACCAGCTTTGAAAATCAGTCCGATACCGAGCGCAATCAGAATGCTTCCTGCGAGCGCAGCGAGAAGTGGGTCATCCGTGGCGGCGCCGTACACGGAAAGAAGATTTGTGAACGTGGATGTCAGTACGACGGCGTAAGTCGTCTTTCCCATAAAACGCCAGCCAAATTTCCAAACGCCGACGAGGACGATCGGAATATTAAGCAGAAAATAAAGTGTACCCGTATCAACACCGATAAGCCGGTTCAGAATGACGGAGATGCCGGTTACACCGCCCGGCGCGAGATTATTCGGATCCAGGAACAGGCTGATGCCGGTTGCATAGATGAAGGCCGCTGCGGCAATCACCAGCAGACTTATTATGAGGTTTTTTTTCATATGCTGCTCTCCCTCGTAGTCACTGTTTCTATATAAGACTTCCCATATAATAAAAGCCCTTGCATTCATCCAGATGAACCCGGACAATCTGACCGATGAGCTCCTTTTCCCCCGGAAAGTGTACAACGTGATTATTGCCCAAACGGCCGGTCACATAACCGTCAAGCTGTTCATTTGGCTCTTCCACGAGCGCCTCCTGTACGCTCCCGGTGAAGCGCTCTGCCATTTCCCGGGAAATATCCTGCACGCAGCTCAGCAGTCTGTCAAAACGATCTTTCACGATCTCATCCGGCACCTGATTCTCCATGACAGCCGCCGGAGTGCCTGTCCGTCTGCTGTAAATAAAGGTGAAAGCACTGTCATAGCGCACGGTTTTCACGACGTCGAGCGTTTCCAGGAAATCCTCCTCGGTCTCACCTGGAAAACCGACGATAATGTCTGTGGAGAGTGCAATATCCGGTATCGCCGTACGTATTTTCTGCGCAAGTTCTATATATTGTTCTTTTGTATAATGACGATTCATTACTTTCAGAATACGGCTGCTGCCCGACTGCAGCGGCAGGTGCAGATGACGGCAGATTTTATTCGACTGTGCCATAACCTCAATCAGTTCGTCGGACAGATCCTTCGGGTGCGAGGTCATGAAGCGGATACGCTCGAGCCCGTCGATCTTCTCCACTTCCTTAAGAAGCCGGGCAAAACTCAGCGGCTGCTCCAGCGTCTTGCCATAAGAATTTACATTCTGTCCGAGCAGCATAACCTCGTGTACACCGTCACGCACCAGCGACTCAATCTCGCGGATAATATCCTGCGGTTCACGGCTTCTCTCCCGTCCCCTCACATAAGGCACAATGCAGTAGCTGCAGAAATTGTTGCAGCCGAACATGATGTTTACACCAGACTTAAAGGGGTATTTGCGCTCGGTCGGCAGGTCCTCGACGATCTGGTCGGTATCCTTCCAGATATCGATGACCATCCGGTCAGATGTGAGCGTCCGAACCAGCAGCTCCGCAAACTTAAAAATATTGTGTGTCCCGAAGATCAGATCGACGAATCGATAGCTTTTCTTCAGTTTTTCAACCACAGCCGGCTCCTGCATCATACAGCCGCACAGCACGATCTTCATATGTGGGTTTTTCTTTTTATAGCCGTGAAGCACCCCGAGACGTCCGTAGACGCGCAGATTTGCATTTTCACGCACCGTGCAGGTGTTGTAAATAACAAAATCGGCCTCCTCACTGTCCGTTTCCACATAGCCTGCCTCGCGCAGAATGCCGGAAAGCTTTTCCGAATCACGTGCATTCATCTGGCAGCCAAAGGTCGTGATGTTCGCTCTCAGCGGTCTGCCGAGCCGCGCAGACTCCGCCTCGACGAGCCGCCTGGCTTCCTGCATATACGCGTACTGACGCTCCGTCTCTGACATTGGTACAGCCATTTCTTCTATTTTGTCCAGTTTATCCATATTTTAATACATTCCCTTGTACAAAGTCTCTCACAGTGCCAATCCCGAGAATTCCTCCTGCATTGTCTCATAAAAGCTCTCGTCGGTGACCGTGCTGACAACCTGCTCTGCCGTGACTCCGAAAAAACTCTCCCCGGTCAGATTCATATAGGCAAAGCCTCCGAAGAGAATCAGGCAGATCGTGAAGCGTATCTTAAATACAGTCAGAAATCCGGATGGCTCCGCACGGTTTTCAACCATGAGCTCGGCCCTCCGGCTTCCGTAGGTTTCTTTCAAAAGCTGATCGCGGTATGCACCCATCTTCTCACCCCCGCTGCTAAGCTATGCGGGAGAAGGCTCTGTCATACCTATCTTTTTGCAAGCTCCTCCGTAATATCCTCCCAGGTGACGCCGCACTCCACCATCAGCACCATCGCGTGATACAGAAGATCGCTCATCTCATACTTGATCTCTTCCGGATCCGGATTCTTGGCAGCGATGACAAGCTCCGTGCACTCCTCGCCGACTTTTTTCAGAATCTTGTCCAGACCTTTGTCAAAGAGATAATTTGTATAGGAACCCTCTTTCGGATTCGCCTTCCGGTCTTTGATTATGTCATAAACCTCTTCAAAAACACGCAGCGGGTTTGAGGTATCGTATTCTTTTTTCAGAATGTCCCGATAGAAACAGCTGTAATTGCCAGTGTGGCAGGCCGCACCTACCTGGCTCACCTTTGCAAGCAGGGTATCGTTATCACAATCGATGGACAACGCCTTTATGTACTGGAAGTGCCCGCTCGTCATGCCCTTGACCCAGAGTTCCTGACGGCTGCGGCTCCAGTAGGTCATTTTGCCTGTCTCGAGTGTCGCATGAAAGGACTCCTCGTTCATGTAGGCGACCATCAGGACTTCCAGCGTGCGATAATCCTGCACTACAACGGGGACAAGCCCGTCAGAATTCGGACGCAGCTCTTCCCAGTTCATCTCACTTTTCAGAACATGCATCTTAAGTCCCCGCTCAGCCGCAGCGGCCTTGAGACCCATGAAATCCGCCACTTCCGAGGAAAAGTAGGCAGTCGAGATACCGTCGGCCCATTTGTTGGACAATACTTCGATCACAGCGTCCTCGGTCGCCGCTCCGCTCACACTGATAACCGGCATCTTCCCGGCAAAGGGACAATACTGATCCGAGCCTGACCAGAAGGCCAGACTTCCGAACTCCGGGAAATTACCGGCGAACTGGGATTCATCAGAGATGCTAAGGGCGATCTTGTCGCGGCCAAAACGCTTCGATACCTCTTCGAGCATCTCAACATTACTTGCTCTGCCGCAGTTTAACACAGCCTTGTGGCAGCCTGCATACAAAATCTTTTTCACATCTTCCACACGGCGGATGTGCCCGCCCGCATAGACCGGAATCTCGACTCTGCGTACCAGTTCCCGCAGCATACTGATATTCTGTTCATGCTCTTCATCAGACTCAGACAGATCAAAAATCAGGATCGCATCCGCCCCATTGTCGCTGTAGAAGGCGGCAAGCTCTACTGCATTACGTCCGCCGGCCTTTCCCTTTCGCACCGGCATAACCGGCACCAGATATTTTTTCTTCATCATCAAAGGCTTCCTTTCGTCGATAAAACATCCGTAATCCGTGGATCCTGCGAGACGGCCATATCGAGCGCCTTCGCAAAGGCCTTAAACATGGCCTCACAAACATGGTGACTGTTTCCACCAGAGAGAACTTTAAAATGCAGGTTCATTGCGGCACTGTAGGAAACTGCGTAGAAAAACTCACCGATTGTCTCCGTATCGAGTTCTCCGATCATCGGCGCGCCAAAAACGGCGTCCGACACATAATAAGGCCGGCCGGACAGATCGACCGCGCAGAGTACAAGCACTTCGTCCATCGGAAGAATGCAGCTTCCATAACGCCGGATGCCTTTCTTGTCACCGATCGCCTCCCGGATCGCCGTCCCGAGTACAATGCCCGTATCTTCCACCGTGTGATGGCAGTCTACATGAAGATCACCATCCACCTTGAGTTTCAGGTCAAAGAGGCCGTGCCTGGCAAAACCGTCCAGCATATGGTCAAAGAATCCAATCCCCGAAGAGACAGCAGCCTTTCCGCTGCCATCGAGCTCCAAAGTGAGACAAATCTTTGTCTCCTTTGTATTTCTCTCAACTGTGGCCGTCCTGCTCATGACTCTCCCTCCTTCTCAAAACGAACTGCGATCGAATTTGCGTGCGCGGTCAGTTGCTCCGCTTTTGCAAAATATTCGATATCTTCATGCGCTTTTTCGAGCGCCTCTTTCGAATAATAGATAATACTCGATTTCTTGATAAAATCGTCGACCGATACCGGAGAGAAGAAACGCGCCGTGCCGTTCGTTGGCAGAATGTGGTTTGGTCCCGCAAAGTAGTCGCCAAGCGGTTCACTGCTGTAAGGGCCGAGGAAAATTGCCCCCGCGTTGTGCACCTTTGTCATGACCTCGAAAGGATTCTCTGTCACGATCTCGAGATGCTCGGATGCGATCTGATCGACGGTCTCAACCGCCTGCTGCATCGATTCTGCTACCAGAATATAACCGTAATTGTCGAGCGATTTCTGTATGATTTCTCTTCGCGATAAATGCTTCACAAACTCATCGATCTCGGCAGATACCGCTTCCGCCAGATTCCGGCTTGTCGTCACCA
>JAJPZP010000069.1:12463-30509 GCA_021204285.1 Lachnospiraceae bacterium
GTCATGCTCCGCCTGCGAGAGCAGATCAGCCGCGACATAACGGGGGTTTGCACTTTCGTCAGCCAGAATGAGAATCTCGCTTGGCCCGGCGATGGAATCAATCCCGACGATACCGGAGACGGCCTTCTTCGCCAGAGCGACAAAAATATTTCCCGGACCGGTAATCTTATCCACCTTCGGAATCGTCTCTGTGCCGTATGCCATTGCCGCGATCGCCTGCGCGCCGCCAACCCGGTAGATTTCGTCAACACCGGCTTCCTTCGCCGCGACGAGCACCGCAGGATCGATTTTTCCATCCTTACAGGGCGTGCACATGATCACACGCCCCACCCCCGCGACGCGTGCAGGAACGATATTCATCAGCACGGATGAGGGATAGACTGCCTTGCCGCCCGGAACGTAAACGCCCGCGGTGCGAAGCGGTGTAATTTTCTGCCCGAGCAGCGTGCCCTCGTCTGTCGTATCGAACCAGCTGCTACGCTTCTGTTTTTCGTGATAGTTTCGAATATTATGTAAGGATTTCCGGATTGTCGTAAGAAGTCTCTCGTCGATTTCATCGTAGGCTTCCTGCATTTCCAGCTCCGTTACACGCAGATTGTCGGCACAGATGCCGTTCCAGTCAAAGCGCGCGGTCAGTTCGATCAGCGCTTTGTCCCCGCCTGTGCGCACCTGATCAAGGATATCCTGTACCGTATTGGCATATTCCCCATAGTCAGATGTACTTCTTTTCAGGAGCTTCTGCAGCAGATCCTGCCGGGACTCCTGATTCAGTGTCACAATTCTCACGTCTCTTATGCCTCCTTCAGTGCGGTCTTCAGATCATTGATGATCTGCCCTATCCGTTCCTGTTCCATTTTCATGCTGACCTGGTTTACGACCATACGCGCGGAAAGCGGACAGACCTCTTCCAGCACAGTGAGACCATTTTCCCGCAGGGTCGAACCGGTCTCGACAATGTCCACAATTACCTCTGAGAGCCCGACAATTGGCGCCAGCTCGATCGAACCGTTCAGCTTGATGATCTCAACGGTCTGATGTTTCCGATTATAAAAATAATCCCGCGCAATATTCGGATATTTGGTCGCTACACGGATCAGCTCCTGGTGCTGCAGATACTCCTGCGCTGATTCCGGGCCGCAGACACACATCCGGCATTTCCCAAAACCGAGATCCAGCACTTCATACATACGGCGCCCCTCTTCGAGGATCGTATCCTTGCCCACGATACCGATGTCCGCCGCACCATATTCTACATACGTCGGCACATCCGGTCCCTTCGCGAGAAAAAAGCGCAGACCGTGCTCCTCATTAACAAAAATCAGTTTCCGGCTGTCCGGATCCTTCATCTCCTCGCAGAAAATGCCCGCGCGCTCGAAGAGTTCCATCGTTTTTTTTGCAAGGCGCCCCTTCGTAAGCGCCACCGTCAGATATCTCATATCTATTCTGTCTCCATTCCGCCGCCCTTTTTGTCCGCAGCAAAATCTGCATGGGAAGAGCTGCCTTCTATTCCATCACAGCTTTTCTTCTAAAATTGCTTCGCCCTGAAAATGCAGGAGCTTTCCCGCACCCGTTCGTTTCGCGTAGGCACGATAGTCGTCAAGGCACTTTCCTTCTACCGCGTGCAGCAACTCCACCTCTTTGCCCTGTGCGCGAAGCTCCTTCGCGTGCGAAAGCGCCGCGGCGCGCTCTTCCTCGCGATAGACAACGAGGATACCTCTATGTTCTCCCTCTGCCGCAAGGTTCTGCCTTGTGAGCGCGCTTAAAAGCTGGTCGACGACAACCGCGAAGCCGACCGCGGGAGATTTCTTGCCGAAATGCTCGAGCAGCGTATCGTAGCGGCCTCCCTTCACAACCGGTTCTCCGGTGCCGTAGGTATAGGCCTGAAACAGGATGCCCGTGTAATACCTGTATTTGCTGACGATGCCAAAATCAAAGGAAACATAGCGCTCATAGCCGTAGAGCTTCAGGATCTCGTAAAGCTTTGCGAGACGGTCCACCGCCTGCGCACCAACCATATTAACCGCAAGCGATTTCGCCTCATCGAGAATCTCGGAAGACCCGTAGAGATAAGGTATGCGAATGAACGCGCGCCGCACCGCTGCATCGAGATCAAGCCTCGCGCTAAACTCCTCTACGCCGAAATAATTCTTATTGGAAATGAGTTCGCGTAAGGTAAGCTCGTCCTCCTGGCAAATCCCCGCCTCCATAAGAAAGCTCTTGAAATACGCGATATGTCCGACGCTCACCTGAAATTCCTTAAGTCCCGCGCTCAGCAACGACTCGATCACGAGCGCGATGATCTCTGCGTCCGCGTCAATCGAGGCATCTCCCATCAGTTCCGCGCCGAGCTGCGTGTTCTCCTTCAGACGACCGCGGTAGCTCGCGCTGTTGATAAAAGTATTTCCCATATAACACAGGCGTATCGGAAGATCCTCCTCGAGAAAATATTTGGATGCAGCACGCGTGATCGATGGGGTAAAGTCCGGGCGCAGCACGAGCGTGTTGCCCTCCCGGTCAAAAAACTTGTAGAGCTCCTTCGAGGGAACGGTGCCGACCTCACGGCTGAACACGTCGAAAAACTCAAAGGTCGGCGTCTCAATGTCCTGGTAGCCGTAACGCCGCAGCGTATCGTGCAGCAGCTGCTGCAGGCGCAGCTTGCGGCTGCACTCCTCATTGTAAATATCCCGGACGCCCTCGGGCGTATGTAAAATCTGCTGGTTCATAGTGTAACTCCTCTGAATATGTGCCTTTCCAACTGTCTGGCAAAACTCCCGCAGAACATTATATGCCATTCTCTCCGCCCATGTCAACCTGCGCCTCGGTCTCGAGATCGTAGCTCAGTGGCTTCAGATAGGGCACAAGATAGCCGCCGTCACTCTCGAAGAAATACGCCGGGTCGAGCTCCTCATAGAGGAAGCTCTTCCTGCCGCCCTCCTGCGCGCGCTTCCAGAAAATCATGAGCTGGCGGATATGGAGATAGTAAAATTTCTGTTCGGAAGTAAAATGAATGATCAGGAAAGCCTTGCCACCCTGCCGCTCGAAGTCCTCCATAAACTGAACCTGATGCTCGTGCACATTATGCAGCGGAAAAGTACGGACATGGCACTCCTTCGCGTCGAAGCAGACAGGGATTCCCTGCACCGCTCCGATATAGTCGACGGTGCTCTTCTGGTCAAAGTAGGCCAGCGTGATATGCCGCTCTTCCTTGTCGATTTTAATCGGTGTGATCGGGGTCGGCACCTTCTGGATCAGCGCCAGACCCTTCTGCCGGTAGCGGTCGTTTGTACGGTTGATCAGTTCCTCCAGGGCGGATCCGCGGAGACCTCTCGAATTCCAAGTAGCCATAACGTTTTTATGTCACCTTCTGGCTTATTCATTTCCAGATTGACGAAATGTATGTCTTTTCATTTCGATGCTGTTCTGAACGGTTATGCCGAACTCATTATAGCAGAATTATTTTCACTTGTCATTGACCATCCTGATGCACTGTGTTTTTGTGTTTTTGCAGATCCTGATTCTCAGGCGCAAATACCAGCCGGTACAGCTTCTTCAACTCGCTCGGAAAGCTGGGCGAAAAGATTTTCACCTGATAAAATGTCAGATCCGGAAGCTTCCCATCTCTGCCTGCATGACTTTTAAAAAATCATGCGGGAGATCCGCTTCAAAACTTTTCCCGGAAAGCAGTTCAAAAGGCTGCTCCATTGCAGGAAACTCGATGTGCCATGCATGGAGCAGCTGGCGTTTTATTCCGAATTTCCTGCGAAAAGAATCGTTTCGCTTTTTGTCCCCGTATTTCGCATCCCCGATAACCGGATGGCCGATGGAAGCAAGATGCGCGCGAATCTGGTGCGGACGCCCTGTAATGAGATGTACCTTCAGAAGCGTCGTTCTGTCTGAGAGGTTCAAGGGTTCAAATTCCGTGACAATCGGCAGTGCGTCGTCCTGCTCCCTGTCAAATATTTCCACACGGTTGGAGGCGGCGTCTTTTTTCAGCCAGGCCTCCAGGCGCTGCGGACTCTCTACTCTCCCGCTCACAAGGCAAAAATAATACTTTTTCAGCTCGCGGCTGCGCAGCAGTTCCGCCATGCGCTGCAGTGCAGGCATCGTCTTGCCGCAGACGACGAGACCGCTCGTATTCCGGTCGAGACGGCTGCAGACGGAAGGGCGAAAAGCCTGCTCTCTAGGACTCCACTGTCCGCTGCGGACGAGATAACCGAGCATATACTCATTCAGTGAAACATCCCGCGGAGAGGATTTCTGGCTCAGCATTCCAGCAGGCTTGTTGACAATGAGAATCTGCGCGTCCTCGTATATGATGTCCAGATGCGCTTCCGGAAAGCGTTCTTCCACTTTATGGCTCGCGAACTTCTCATACGTCTCTTCCGACAGAAAAATACGGATCTCATCGCCCGCGCACAACCGCTCGCTGCCATCGGCCTTTTTTCCATTCAGCGTGATATTTTTTTTGCGGAGCATTTTATAGAGGAAGCCTGTGGACGCGCCGCCCAGACGGCTTCCGAGCAGCTTGGCGAGACGCTGTCCTGCCTCCTGCTCCTGCACTGTGATCATTCTCATCCTTTATATACCATATTAAAAATTTAGCAGGTAAACCTGCACAATCAGTCTTGAGACAGCCACCGGGTGCAAAGTCAGTTCACAACGAAATCCACTCTCTACAGTGAAATAGCGTTCAGCACCTCGCAGATGACCTCCTCCCGGCTCAGACCCGGATAGCGGTCGTCCCCTTTGAAGGGAACCTCCTCCGGCGTGCGCTGCGCGAGATCCCGCGCCCGCGACAGAAACGCCTTCCGATCGGTGACAATCTTTACATTCTGCTTGTAGGAATTCTGCCGCAGTATTTTTGTCAGATGCTCCGCGGCTGCAGCCGTATCCAGCTTCGCGTCACTGCTGTATCCGGCCAGCTCCCGACCGGATATAATGATACTGTCTATATAATAATTCTTTTCATAGGTTGTGAACACATATTCATAGACTGCGAGCCGCCCGCCTTTGGCCTCCTCCACTTCTTCATAGAGCGTCCGGTCAATCGAGCGATAGCGCGTCGCGAGAATCGCATGAACAGTCTGATTGCAGCCGGGGATACAGCCCACGAGAACCATCACCGTGATAATCGTGATCTGCTCACCGTTGATCAGCAGCACGGCGATATAGACCGCGATCGGGATCGATAAATAGAGCAGTGCCTTAAGCCACTCGTGCACCTTCAGTTTATTCAGATAGCCAAAGCTACCTTTCTGCAACGTATTTTTCATTGCTTATTTTCGCTTCCTTCCCTGTGGCACGCTCTTTTTGCGTGTCTGTATCTGTTTCTTCCCATGTGTTCCTCCCATCTCCGGACGGATCAGACATTTCGGGCCGTAGCCGATCAGATCCTCACGTCCGGCTTTTTTCAGAGCTTCCACGACAAGCGCGCGGTTTTTCGGATTCCGGTACTGGATCAGCGCGCGCTGCATTTCCTTCTCATGCGGATCCTTCGGCACATAGACCGGCTGCATGGAGCGCGGATCGAGTCCGGTGTAATACATGCAGGTCGAGATCGTCGAAGGCGTCGGATAGAAATCCTGCACCTGCTCCGGCATGTACCCTAAGTCGCGGCAATACTCGGCGAGCTCGACGGCCTCCTGCATTGTGCTGCCCGGATGCGAGGACATGAGATACGGCACGAGGTACTGTTTCAGGCCGAGCTTCTCGTTCATCTTCCGATAACGACTGCTGAACTCGCGATAGACGGACGCGGGCGGTTTGCCCAGACAGCGCAGTACCGGATCCGACACATGCTCCGGCGCAACCTTCAGCTGTCCGCTCACGTGATAGCGGCAGAGCTCCTCGAGAAAATTGCTTTTCGTATCCGCCAGTACATAGTCAAAGCGCACGCCTGAGCGGATAAAGACCTTCTTTACGCGTGGCAGGGCGCGCAGCTTTCGCAGAAGCACGATGTAATCGCTGTGGTCGGCGATCAGATTTTTGCAGGGTTTCGGGAACAGGCACTGCCGGTCCGGGCAGACACCCTTTGTCATCTGCTTTTCGCAGGCTGGCGCGCGGAAATCCGCAGTCGGTCCGCCAACGTCGTGAATATAGCCCTTGAAATCTTTTTCCTGTGTCATCCGCTCCGCCTCACGGAGAATCGACGCATGGCTCCGCGTCTGGACGATGCGCCCCTGATGAAAGGTCAGCGCGCAGAAGGAACAGCCGCCGAAGCAGCCGCGGCAGCTCACAAGGCTGAACTTTACCTCGGAGAGCGCCGGTATCCCGCCTGCGGCGTCGTACATCGGATGCCACCTGCGCGTGTAGGGGAGATCATAGACCTCGTCCATCTCCTCCTGACTCAGAGGCTCCGAGGCCGGGTTCTGCACAACGAAACAGCTTTTCGAATAGGGTTCGACCAGACGTTTCCCGCTAAAAGGATCGGTATTGCGATATTGCTCGGCAAAGCTCTCCGCATATTTTCGCTTATCCGCATGTATTGTATCATAATCCGGGAGCAGTGAAAAGTCGCTGATTTCCTCCAGTGAACGCACTTTACAGACAGTACCCGGTATCCAGGTGATATCCCGCACAGGCATCCCCGCGTCGAGAGCCTCCGCAATCGCTGCGATCGAGCGCTCTCCCATCCCATAGGAAATAAGATCTGCGCCGCTCTCGAGCAGAATCGAGCGCCGCACGCTGTCCGACCAGTAGTCATAGTGGGCAAGCCGCCGGAGCGAGGCCTCGACGCCACCGATGATGATTGGTGTATGCTTATATTTCTGCCGGATCAGATTACAGTAGACAATGACCGCACGGTCCGGCCGCCTTCCCATCTCACCGCCCGGCGAGTAGGCGTCCGTCTTCCGGTGATGCTTCGCAACCGTGTAATGGTTCACCATCGAATCAATATTTCCGGAGCTGACGAGGAAGGCCAGCCGCGGCTCGCCGAACTCTGTGATGCTCTCCGCACTGTGAAAATCCGGCTGCGCGAGAATACCGACCGTGTAGCCGCGCGATTCCAGCAGGCGGCTGATGATCGCCGTGCCGAAGGAGGGATGATCCACATAGGCGTCGCCGCTGATGTAGACAAAATCCAGCTGTGAAATGCCCCTCTCTTCCATATCCGCCCGGCTCACCGGCAGAAATTCAGTTCGCATCGCCTGCTCCATTCCGCGATCCTTCTTCCTTTTTTAATCGTGTAATTTCCTCTTCACCCAGCATACGCCATTCTCCGGGTGCGAGCTTTCCATCCAGTGAAAGGCTTCCCATCGAAAGCCGTTTGAGATAGATCACCTCGCAGCCAACCGCCTGAAACATCCGTTTCACCTGGTGATAACGGCCTTCGTGCAGCGTGACGAGCGCCTCGCTCTCTGCCCCGCTCTTCCGTATCACAAGCTTTGCCGGAAGGGTCGGATGTTCGTCGCCAATGTCCAGTCCCCTCTGAAAGCTCTCTGCTGCCTCTTCCTCAAGTTCTCCCTGCACCCGCGCAAAATACACTTTTTTTACATGATGACGCGGGGATAAGAGGTGATGCGCGAGCGCCCCGTCATCGGTCAACAGAAGCAGTCCTTCCGTGTCCTTGTCCAGCCTGCCGACCGGGGAGAGATCCCGCCGAAGTTCCGCCGGTATGAGATCAAACACCGTCCGTTCCTGCCGGTCTGACCGGGCCGTCAACACGCCTGCAGGTTTATATAACATAAGATACGTAAACTCCCTGTAAACGGCCTCTTTTCCGCCGCAGGAAACCGTGTCGGAGCGCTCGTCCACCTTCCGCTCCGGCCGCTTCTCCGATTCGCCGTTTACGCTCACGAGTCCCTTTTTCAGGAGAGCTTTCACCTGGCTGCGCGTGCCAAATCCGGTCTCACACAGGTATTTGTCCAGTCGCATCATGCGTTCATCCTCCAGCCCGAAAAATATTTATTTCGCAGCGTGCCGCGGATGAGCTTGCCCCAGCCGAGCGGGTAGCTGTTCACGCAGACGAGCTGCCAGCCCTCCGGGCGCCTACTCTCATGCTCCGCAATCTCAATCGTCTCCCCCTTCAGATAGCGGAGAATCCGCTCGTCTGTCGCGGGCAGATCAATCGTGGAGGCATATTCTTCCTTCTTCAGCACCATCGCGAGCGCCTGGCTCGGCTCAAAACGCTTCTTTAAGAGCTCTCCCATATAGAGGCCCGCCCGCAGGAAGCGCAAGCCCGGATAGGCGCCCACGCCCTCCGGCATCAGAAAGACCTTCGTGCTGCGGATCTGCAGGCGTGAGCGGTCGACCGGCATCGACACATCCTGCAGAAAGTCTTCCAGCTCGGCAGGCAGCTTCACCGGGCGATTCTTTACAGGAGCAGGCTCCAGCCCACGTTCTCCCTCGCGTCTTAAAAGCGCCAGAAAATGTCCCTCCCCGTCGATACGGTGCGGGAAGAGGCGGACGCATTTCTCCAGCGGATGGCGGCTGCCCACAAGCGCAGGCTGCCCCGGACAAAAGCCCTCGCAGGGTGGAATGTCCTCCAGATGGAAATCCGGATGCCGCGTAAGGAAGCCGTCGACGCTTCCCTCGTCCTCAAGCTGGGAGAACGTGCAGGTCGAATAGAGCATCATCCCGCCAGGCCGCAAAAGCTCCACCGCCTGGTCGAGGATCTCGCGCTGCATCTTCGCAAAGACCTCCGGTCCCTGCTTCTCCCAGGCCGCGATCATATGTGACTGCCTGCGGAACATACCCTCGCCGGAGCAGGGTGCGTCGATCAGGATCTTGTCAAAATATTCATGAAAATAGTGGTCCAGCTTGTCTCCCATCTCACTCGTCACGAGGATATTCGGCAGGCCGAAGACCTCCAGGTTCTTGAGCAGAGCCTTGGTGCGGGAAGCGCTCGCGTCGTTCGCGACGAGCAGCCCCGTGTGATTCAGCTTCGCGCCGAGCTCCGTCGCCTTTCCGCCCGGCGCCGCACAGAGGTCGAGCACGCGCTCCCCTTCCGCGACCGGAAGCACGCTGGCCGGCGTCATCGCGCTCGGCTCCTGAATGTAGTAAAGTCCGGCGTAATAGTAAGGATGCCGGGTCGGCTCGTCCTCCTCCGTGTAGTAAAAGCCATTCGGCGTCCAGGGCACCCTTTTCAGGCTGCGAAAGGGACTGATCCGCAGGAATTCCTCCACGGAAATCTTCGAGGTGTTGACGCGCAGTCCCCGGAAGCCCGGCTTCTCGAAACTTGCGAGGTAGTCGTCAAGCTCCGGACCGAGGATCATTTCCATATTTTCGATAAAACGCTGTGGCAATTTCATTTACCGTTCTTCTCCGTTTTTCCTTTTCTGATAGCGCACGATGATAAAAGAGAGACCAAAAATTAAGGCCAGCGCGAATATAACCGCGAACAGGGAAACGATCCACCCGCTGCCGGTAAGCCCTGCCGCCACGGGTAGTGACAGGCAGGTGAGGATGATATCTCCGATCTGGCAGCCCATGATCAGATTGCTGTCCTTCGCTCTTCCGATCAGGTTCAGAAAAATGCCGATCAGTACCACGGAAAGAATAATCCATATGTACAAAGGCGCGGCCATTTTCCCCGTGAACGATACGCCATATACTTCCTCATAATCCCCGGTCATGCAGTAGATGCATAGATAAAGGTAGAGGAAGATATAAAGGAGGACGCAGAGCACGGCCAGGACTTTATTTCGGCGTTGGATTCCGGTTGCGGCAGCGTTCTCCTTTGAAGGCTGCCTGGATTTTTCTATCGTCGGCTGTTTACCATCTTTATTCATAAATTTGTTCATTCTGCTTTCCCTCGTTATGGTTTTTCAAATTCAGAAATAGAATTAGCAAGCAAAAAACTTTTATATAGCGGGAAAATTGTCCCCGGCAATATAAATAGTACTTCTTGCTTTTCCGGTTTTTCTTAAAACTCTTCGCTTAGCAAGGGCGCTTAAGATAGTTCGTTCCCTTCTGTCTGATACATTTAATAATTCCGCCGCTTTTATGGCCGTACAATAATTCTCCTGACACACATTTTTGATAATGATTATTTTCTGTTCAGTCCATTCGGCAGTTCCAGATTGTTCCGGATTATTTCAGATTTCCACATTCATTTCCGGATTTATCGGCACCTTATCGGCATTTTTCTTGATTTTATCGGCATACGGATTACTCATATGAGCCTCAGAAATGATGATATCGGTTCCATAACATGAATCATGATGCCTTACCCAGCTTCATACTTCTCGCTATCTACCATAGTGTTCACACCCGATAACATTGCTGTCTTTGTAATTAAAATAAAAATTCTTCATCAATTTGTGAAAAACTGTTATACGGAAGTGAATTCTCTTCATCCTTGCTTTTTTCAATCTCGTCAACAAACATAAGTGTGTCGGCTACTACTTTTACAGCATATTCTGCTTCCACCTTTTGTAAAAGTGGATTTGGGTGTGCGGCACTCCTATTATTGCGAAGATAATTATACTGTGTAAATAGGCTAATGGCATTTTTGATCGCAATCACACAAAATTCTGATTCAAAGTAATTATTTTGCTCATAAAAGCGCCTAAGCTTACCGACAAGACCATCTAACGGAAGCCTATCACCTCTGTCATTAACAATTGGAAGCTTATGTTTTTGGCATATTTTTCTAAAAAATTGCGCGGAGAAAGTATGTAACCTATCTATCGCAAGTTCTGGGTTTCCTTCTCTTATATTTGATTCTATCTCGTTTAATATAAGTTTCAAGTCCCCCGACTCCTGCTGCGGTAATGATACTGTATTCATAGCACTAAGACGTTCAACAATTCCCTCGACCTGCCGGTAGTCATTTATATCTTCATCACACCAAGGACCTGACCCCATTTCAGAATGAAAATAATCTAATAGTCCCGATAATAGACTCGCCACCATTTGTGGATTACCACTATCCCATATCTTCTCTACGCATTTTTGCTGTGATAAAGTTCGATATGGTTAAAGTTCGATATGGTCATCTTCATAAATATTTATATCACAATAGTCAAGGATTAAATCTCTCGTCTTATTTTTATTATAGCCCCTTTCACCAACCCAATATTTAAAGATGTAACCATCAGATATACCAAATAAACGGTATATTGTTTCCTTTTCAATGAATGATAATAATTTCATTACCTCACCTCATTATTCCACACCCAATGCCTTAAACACAGCATCCTCTGCGCTACTATAGAAAATCAGATTAAAGCTGCTTATCAAGTCCGCCGGTACCGTTCCCAGATCCACTGCCGAAGTCATCGGCAATAACACCTTCTTCGCACCACTGTCCACGCATACCTGGAGCGCGTTTGCCAGCTCGTCCACTTTAAGCATGGTTCCGCTGATGCTGATTTCTCCGAGTACGGCCAGGGAGCTCAGCGCCGGTTTCCCGAGTGCAATCGAGCAGATGGCAATCAGTGTTGGCAGCGCCAGTCGACTGGTCATTCCGATGCCCTGCAAATCCTGATAGTTGATAATGTAATCTTTTAATATCGTGCTGATGGAGCCGCTGATGCGGCTTCCATTGGCTTTGAGAAAGTTGAATGCCGTATTGGTTGCTTCTCTGCATCCCCGGTCGGAGCCGATACCGGTACATTCGAGTTTCCCGCTTCCGGGAAGCATCTGTGATTCCAGACGAAATACTCCGAGCATCCCTGATTTGCCACGAGAGACTGTGTAAACCTGTCCGGGATTGCACATACCTTCCGGGATAAGCTTACCGCCGCCTTGCTCCGGCACAGAAACATAATGCTCCTCAAAGGTCTCCTCGTCGATGTAAGAGAAGTTCACATCATAGAACTCCATGCCGCCAAGCTTTTTAAGCTGCTCTTTGACGCGGCGACGCATCTCCAATGAAATCTGAACGATTTCCTCCAGTTCCTCCTTGGTGAATTCTCCATCAGGATAAAGGAGCTTCAGATAGCCGTCTATCATCTTGCGCACGGCAATCGTGTCTCTCTGGTTCAGATTCTTTCCAAGCCGATAGTATCGGTCAAGCGCATCTCCGTACTGCTCTTTCCGCAATTCACGGATAAACTCGGCCAGATAGTCACTGATGAAGCCGTAATCGTTTGTAAAATGCTCCGGTCGAAACTTCGGTATCTCCCAGCCTGGAAGATAACAGTGAATACGGTCGAGGAACGCCGTATCGGTCCCCATTTCTGGAGGGAACGGGTCAAAAAGGCTGGACGTCTTTAGAAGCACGTCCACGCTCTGGTTGATGTTTCCGACAAATACCATGGAGGCAGAGGCAGCCTTTTCTTCCTTGCCACGGGCAAAGGATCCGGATGCCATGTAGTCCTTCATAATCTGTACGCCGTCCTTATCCTTGAACCGGATACCGGCTACCTCGTCGAAAGCTACGCAGTCCCACAGGCCGACAAGACCGACCGTCTTTCTGCCCATGTTGTAAAACAGGTTTGCGACTGTGGTCTGGCCACCGGAGGCAAGAATACTGTTTGGTGAAATCTCCTTATACAGGTGAGATTTACCCGTACTCCTCGGTCCCAGCTCGCAGAGGTTAAAGTTATTCTCCACCAGCGGAATCATACGAGTCAGAAGCAGCCATTTCTCACGGTAGGTCAGCTCGTCCGGCTCCATGCCGATAGAGCGCATGAGAACGTCCAGCCATTCATCTTTGGTAAATGCCTTGCGTCCCTGTTTCAGTTCCTCCATCTCGATGTGCGGCATCTGAATAGGGGTCAGCTTGCGGATTCGTATCGGAACGCCATTCTTTTTGTCTTCCTCTATGTACTCGTAATTCAGCTGCACGATGCACCAGATACCACCACAGAGCAGGCGGTCATACTTCTCTGGATACTCGTCTGCAATCGGTATGTTGCTCACTCCGAGATTTGAAAAATCTGCAACATATGCATTGTGCTTCATGTCAAGGCGCACGGTAATCAAATCAATAACGGTATGACTGCCACGGCTGCGAAGCTTTGACAGAATCTTCTGAGCTTCGTCCGGGCGCACGAAGTTATCTGCCAGAATACGTTTCACATTCTGTACACCGTGCTCGATGACTTCCTCATCATCCGAGCTGCAATACTGGCCGAGAAGGAACTCAAGGACGTAAACAGGAACATTTGCACCTTCCTTGATTTTCCTGGTCAGGTCTTTGCGGACAATCTTGCCATCGAAAGTCTGCCGAAGCTTATCCTTTATAATTTCACGAGAGCTTTTCTCTTTTACATCCTCCATGAAATCCTCCCTCAGCTAAAAAAGTCAAAATCATCTACTGCAAACGCTATATCGATCTGGAATTCCTCTCTCAATGGAGCCTGCAGACCGCTCTCGTCCGCAATGACGAGATAGTAGGTCTCATGGCTGCTATATTTCTGGGAACGCAGGTTAAAGCTGCACCGGAATGTCCGCTCACGTCCGTCCGCATTGGTCTTGTCCGCAATAATCTTCTGCGTATCACTGATAACACTTCCTGTAGCGTCCGTGAAGTACAACAGATAATTGCATGCCTCCCGGTTATCGGCGACAGCTTCCTTCTGATAGAAGTTGAGCGAGAAAATCATGTTGCTGATTTTCCGGCCTGCGGAAAGCAGATTTACCGTCACCGGCTTTGTGTCAATCTTATCTTTGTTGCGCTTATAGGCGCTTGTACTGGAGCGGAGGAAGTGGTACTCAATCACCGGTACAACCATCTCCTGCAGACTGATGCCGCCATGCACAAAGTTCAGTCCGCCGCCTTTCTTTTTGATGCGGACACTTTCCCTTGGCACAAAGGCATCGTAATTCTCATCTATAAACTTCACTGGCAGAAGGTACTCTGGATTTGCACCTTTTCTGGTAATCAGATATCTGCGGTCAATCTCCACATCCTGCTCAGATGGTGTGGTCTTGTCCACCTTGCTGTCCTCGTTGAGCGGACTGTATGTGTAAAGGAAGCCATGATCCGCAGTGATGATAATCCTGGTACCGCCAAACTCATTCACGATGATGCGCACCAGATTCTTAATCTCTGTTATAGCCTCATCGCAGGCCGGAAATACGGAGCTGTCTGAGGTGTGGCTGGCCTCATCTATTTTATCATGGTAAATGTAGACAACCTCCATACCTTTGACCAGAGCAGACCGCTCGGCTCGTTTCAGGCCGATGATATTATCATATTTTAACGCTACGCTGTTCGTATTTGCCGTTTTCAATATCTTGTCCCGGTATCCGGCATCGGTCGACTGACCATCTGCAAGGACGGCAAGTTCCCCGTTCGATTTCTCTGTAACAGTCAGCTCGTTATGCGGCAGAAGCGCTGCCATGCCAAATTTCGTGACGGTCGGGAAAATGGCCTCACAGCTTTTTAAAGTCACCTTGCTCTGTGTCTCTCTACGCAGCTGTTCTGTCAGGGAAGCTGCCACTTCGTACCGCAAAGCATCCGAGATAATCACGAAGACACGATTGTCTTCTTTTTTTACTTTATCACGATAGAAGTCTACCTGCTGTGGCACTTCCAAAATACGCCCGTACTGCGCCAGGTTATCCGCACAAGCATCCGACCAGTTTGCGCCAAGCTGCCCCAGGAACCAGTTGGAGTAGAGTCCCTCCACCTTTTCTGTGACATGCTTGAACAGGTCATCCAACAGAGGATTCGATGCTTTCAGACTGCGCTGGAAGCAGAGATGGAACAACCGATAATAAGTATCCATCTGGTAATATTCCGATGTGTATTCCGACCAGACCCTTGCTGGTTCCACCGTATGGAACCCATCGGCATGATTCAAGAAAAAGCTCTGCATATTAGCCACCTGTAGGACTCCTTCATAATAACAGGACACCGCATCGTACCACGCAAAAGTACGGCGTTTTTCCACAATGCCGCGAATCACATCCACACGAATAATCTGGTCGCTGATTTCGTTCATCAGGGAAATCAGTATACACTCATTTACGCATGGGAAGATTTCTGTCTCAGTCAATTCTTCAATACTGAGCTTTGAAAACCGCTGTGAAAGACGCATCTCGTCCTCTACAAAACGCACTGTCTCATACATCTGCTGCTTCTTATCACCGTTCATCCAGTCGGACACGGTATCGAAGCAAAACGCCTGGTGCGGCGTGGAAATATAGGAGTCCAAGCCGGACAGGTGGTCCTGATGCATGGTCCGTGTCAAGGCCGTCAGCAGAATATGAATGGCGAGCCTTGACAAGCTGGAGTCTGTTCCCTCACTATAGCCCGTCGCCTGCGACACCATCGCCCAGAATGCATTCTGCGCTCCGTAATCCACAAGATCCTGATAGACTTTATTCGTATCCAAATCCAGGCCGGCGCTCAACATAGACTGAATGATATGCCCCGGCTGTGTGTCCTTATTGCCGCAGATAGCCGCCATGACAGCAAGATGCACCTGCGATGCCGTGGAAATACTCTGACTGTACGCCCTGACCTTTGCACGCCTGTCCTGATTGTTAAAGAACTTACGGTAGCTCTTTACCTGCTTACGGACAGCCGGCGTCGCCAGAAGCCCCATCTCGTCCATCCAGATGGACTGCAAATCGGCACGGTACTCCTCGCTGTAAAGCTGCACATTGATCAGCCAGTCATCGTCATCCTGCGCAAAGGAAAGTGGGAAATACACAAGGTAATTCGAAGAGATATCCTCCAAACAGAGCTGCTTCTTCACGGCGAAAGTATTCGTCCCCGTCAGAGCGACAACCTTTGCATTGTCGAGAACGATTTCGTCCAGCTTGTCCTCGAATTCCCGTTCTTCATCGTACCAGAAGATGATGCGCCGCTTATAGAACTCCGGCAACGGAGCGGCAAACCTTGTATTTAGGTCTTGTATTATTTTATCTGTGTCTACACTTGGCATAATTCCCTGTCTCCTGTTTCCAATGAAGCTTATTGAATTTCCGAACCACCGGTTCGGAAATCGTGATTTGTCAATAAACTTCGCATATTCCACCCATCTCTATCGCTTTGCCTAAACAGTGTTTGGGTAACTTCTATGATATTTTCAGCTTACCCTCCAGCCAGGAAATGATAATCCCGCAATAGGGTGTCAAATTTCTTTCCTGCACCAGGCTTGCATATGTACGTTCCAGTTCCCTCATAACTGCGGTCTGAGACTTGCCCTCACATTTTGTAAAAATCCTGCTTTTTTCTTTTTCCAACACTTTTCTTCGCGTCTGCGGAAGAGAAACAGCTTCACAATTAAGATTTAATGTTTCCGTCACATCCCGATTTATATCCGGGTCGTCGGAATAAATTCGGCCATTTGACCGATATTTTATCTTTCTTATAGAGGCTTCACTATAAGGATTAACTGTCAGCTCAGCGTTTCCTTTATGCGCATCGCATGTCATATCTTCCTTCTTTACGCCTCTTTTCAGACTGTTGCCATAACATACCCCTATCATCCATTTAAAATCCAGTGTCGCACTCTTATCATGTTCTGTTTCGCCCTGCGGATGTCTGGGCCTGCAGTGCTCAATTCGCACATTCTCAGGGTTATTGATTTTTCTCATGCAATATCCGCACAAATGTTTCTGTTCCAGCCACATCTGCTCCCTGACATCATCTTTCACTTCAGAGGGCATATCCTCATAATCCGCCTCCGGATGCTGCAGACGAAATTCCAGCAAACTGTCAGGCTCTTTTCCTCTGTTTATCACTATCATAAGCTATTCTCCCAACAATCTTTCCAGTTCCAGTGAGGTCCTTGCCGCCGCGATATCCGGATCGGTTGTTCCAACGATATTCTCTATCTCCGTCAATATTTCATCCGCTTCTTCATATTTTTTTTCATCCATATAAGCATAAAAACAATCTATGCGCTGCTTTACTTCAACAGGTCTTTCCGTTACTCTCATAACTTCCCTTAAAATGGAATTTGCGTCTCGTCCATATGTCTCAGCTGCCGGAACATAAATTTCTCCGCTATCCAGAATCCGTATCTGTTCTCTTGAAACCGAATTGATCACCGCAGGCGCATGAGAGGTAACAATAAACTGCACTTTGGGAAAAACAGCATGAAGATCCCTAAGAATTGTCTGCTGCCACTGTGGATGTAAATGCAGATCCACTTCATCAATCAAAACAATTCCCGGCGTCTCCTTCAAAACACATTCTCCCAGCATGGGATTCAAAACCGCCATTCGGTATGCGATATCCCCAATCATACTGAGCGTATTCTTATATCCATCACTCATTTCATCCAGCGCAAACTTTTGTGCACTGTCATCGGATGCCTTAAACTCCAGAACCAGCCTGTGCGTATCCAGATCAAACATAAGAGAAGCATTGCTCGCCCCACTGATTCTCTCGTAACTTTCGCAAATGGCATTCTCCACTATTTTAAAGAGCAATGGATGCTCCAATATTCCTGTCTTCTGCTGCTCCTGCAGGCTCTTCATCGTCTGCTTCTGGAACCAGTTCAGCATCAGCTTTTCATTTGACTCCGCCGCCATGCAGTCAACATATCCAACCTGACGTTTGAATTCTGTTAAAGATTTGAGATTGCATTTTTCTTTCTTCTGAGCATATAACCGTCCTGTACCATAATAAGAAATAAGCGGAAGCACAAGGCTCTTATCTCCCGTCATAATCTGATTCTGTACATTTTCCGATATATCTGTTAATTCCGCTGCTTCCTTAATGGTTGTCCTGCTGCCTGCAGAATTCAAAGAGCGAGTCCATCTTACATTCTTCCTGCCACAGCAATCTCCAATACTCGCAACACTCACAGGGAACTGATGCTGTGGATCAATCGTTCCATCTAAATCATGAAACTCATATCTGGCGTCGTCTTTTAAGATGCTCCTGCTGACCGCACCGTCAATTCCAAATAAGAATGTACTGACAGAAACGGCAACAGCATCCAGAATAGCTGTCTTGCCTGCACCATTTTTTCCGACAATCAGTGTCACATGATCATCAAAGTCCACGCTTGCCTCTTTGAAGCACCGATAATTCGTAATCTTAATATTTTTTAGTTTCATTTACTGTCACCTCAAATAATTAAATTCTCAGCTGAATCTCCCACATTTTTACTCTTTACAATACACCGAAAACAGTGTAAAATGCAACCATACAAGGAAAGAAGGTATTGAATTGATCGGTGTCCAGTGC
>JAJPZP010000078.1:0-5239 GCA_021204285.1 Lachnospiraceae bacterium
GCCTTACTATATTATACAAAAGGACAAAAATGCATAAGTGTACATCCTTATTTTAAGTTGAATCCCATATAACCAGGAACACCGGCTGTAAGTCGGCGTTTTTGGCGCTTGTATAAGCCGTTTTTTTGTGGTAAACTATGTCCATTGTCAAAGAAGGAGAGGAAACGGTTCATGGCACAGCTATGGGGAGGACGCTTTACCAAGAAGACGGATGAGCTTGTCTATCGCTTTAATGCGTCCATCTCGTTTGATCAGAGATTTTTAAAGCAGGACATTGAAGGAAGCATGGCCCATGTGCGGATGCTCGCAAAACAGGGAATCCTCACGGAGGACGAGCGGGAGCAGATCCTTAGTGGCCTTCAGGGAATCCTCACGGATGTGGAGTCCGGTGCGCTCGCGATTACGGAGGAATATGAGGATATCCACAGTTTTGTGGAGGCAAATCTGACCGAGCGGATCGGGGAGGCGGGAAAGAAACTGCACACCGGCAGAAGCCGCAACGATCAGGTCGCGCTGGATATGCGCCTCTATACGCGTGATGAGGTGAAGGAGACGGATGCGCTGCTCAAAGGTCTGCTGGAAGTATTGCTACGGATTATGGAGGAGCATACGGAGACAATTATGCCGGGATTCACCCACCTGCAGAAGGCACAGCCGATCACGCTGGCTCATCATATGGGAGCGTATTTTGAAATGTTTAAAAGAGATCGCTCGCGCCTGCGCGACATTCAGGAGCGTATGAATTACTGCCCGCTTGGCGCAGGGGCGCTTGCGGGGACGACTTATCCGCTCGACCGCAATTACACGGCGGAGTTACTCGGATTTTACGGACCGATGCTCAACAGTATGGACGCGGTGTCCGACCGGGATTATCTGATTGAATATTTGTCGGCGCTCTCTACGATCATGATGCACCTGAGTCGTTTCTGCGAGGAGATTATCCTCTGGAACAGCAATGAATATCAGTTTGTCGAGATCGACGACGGCTACAGTACCGGCAGCTCGATCATGCCGCAGAAAAAAAATCCGGATATTGCGGAGCTTGTGCGCGGCAAGACCGGGCGGGTCTACGGGGCGCTGATGTCACTGCTGACGCCAATGAAGGGCATACCTCTCGCCTATAATAAGGACATGCAGGAGGACAAGGAGCTTGTCTTTGACGCGATTGACACAACAAAGGGCTGCATCGCGCTGTTCACCGGGATGCTGGACACCTTAAGCTTCCGGGAGGACCGGATGCGAAAGAGCGCGGAGAAGGGCTTTACGAACGCGACAGACGCAGCGGATTATCTTGTGAACCACGGGGTGCCCTTCCGGGATGCGCATGGGATCGTTGGACGTCTGGTGCTTAAGTGTATTGCGGAGAGAAAATCGCTGGACGAGCTGACGCTTTCGGAGTATCATGAGGAGAGTCCGGCTTTTGAGGAAGATATTTACGAGGCCATCTCAATGGAAACCTGCGTGAACCGGCGGCTGACAGTGGGTGCGCCGGGGCGGGAAGCGATGGCAGACGTAATTAAAAAATACAGGGGATATCTGGAAGGAGAATCGAAACATGAGTGAAAAGCTGAAAGTTGGCATTCTGGGCGGCACCGGGATGGTGGGACAGAGATTTATTTCTCTGCTGGAGAATCATCCGTGGTTTGAAGTCGTGACGATCGCAGCCAGCCCGCGTTCCGCGGGAAAGAGCTATGAGGAGGCGGTCGGCGGTCGCTGGAAGATGACGACGCCGATGCCGGAGGCAGTGAAGAAGATCCCTGTCATGAATGTCAATGAGGTCGAGCGCGTGGCAGCTTCTGTCGATTTCGTGTTCAGCGCGGTCGACATGTCGAAGGAGGAGATCCGCGCGATCGAGGAGGCCTACGCGAAGACGGAGACGCCGGTCGTGTCGAACAACAGCGCGCACCGCTGGACGCCCGATGTGCCGATGGTCGTACCGGAGATCAATCCGGAGCACTTTGAGGTGATCGCGTTTCAGAAGCAGCGTCTTGGCACACAGCGAGGCTTTATCGCCGTGAAGCCGAACTGTTCGATCCAGAGTTACACACCCGCGCTGACGGCCTGGAAGGAGTTTGAGCCTTACGAGGTCGTGGCGACGACTTATCAGGCAATCTCGGGAGCCGGTAAGACTTTTAAAGACTGGCCGGAGATGGCGGAAAATATTATCCCGTATATCGGCGGCGAGGAGGAAAAGTCTGAGCAGGAACCGTTGCGCATCTGGGGGCATGTGGAGAACGGTGTGATTGTAAAGGCCGAGGAGCCAAGGATCACCTGCCAGTGCATCCGCGTTCCGGTGTTGAACGGTCACATGGCCGCGGTGTTTGTGAAATTCCGCAAAAAACCGACGAAGGAGGAGCTGATCGACCGGCTTGTGAATTTCCGCGGGTTCCCGCAGGAAGCGAAGCTTCCGAGCGCACCGCAGCAGTTCATCCGCTATATGGAGGAGTGCGACCGACCGCAGGTACAGCTCGACGTCGACTACGAGCACGGCATGGGCGTGTCTGTGGGAAGGCTTCGCGAGGATACGATTTATGACTGGAAATTCGTTGGACTCTCGCACAATACGGTGCGTGGCGCGGCAGGCGGTGCAGTGCTTTGTGCGGAGGCGCTGAAGGCGAAGGGGTATATCAATAAGAAATGATTACAGAGCTGGCAGGGCGGTCGAAGGATCGCCCTGTTTTTTTGCTTGACATTTCCAGCCTTATGAGATAGGATAGAAAATAGGAAATCGAACAAAAGTTCGTGTTGTGAAATACGAGATTGAAGGAGAGTATTCATGGCAAAAGCATCAGAGGAAAAGACGATTACCAGGCCGGCGGACCAGAACGAAAGGCTGAAGGCGCTGGATGCAGCACTTGCACAGATTGAGAGGCAGTACGGAAAGGGCTCCGTGATGAAGATGGGAGACCAGTCGGGTCTGCAGGTGGAGACGGTTCCTACGGGTTCGCTGAGCCTGGACATTGCGCTCGGCGCGGGTGGTGTGCCGAAGGGAAGGATCGTAGAGATCTACGGGCCGGAGTCGAGTGGTAAGACGACGGTTGCCCTTCATATGGTTGCAGAAGTGCAGAAAAGAGGTGGCATTGCCGGTTTTATTGATGCGGAGCACGCGCTCGACCCGGCTTATGCGCGCAATATCGGCGTTGATGTTGACAATCTCTACATTTCCCAGCCTGACAACGGTGAGCAGGCACTGGAGATCACAGAGATGATGGTGCGCTCCGGCGCAGTGGATATCGTGATTGTGGACTCGGTCGCGGCGCTGGTGCCAAAGGCGGAGATTGATGGAGAGATGGGAGATTCCCATGTGGGCCTACAGGCCAGGCTGATGTCTCAGGCGTTACGAAAGCTGACCTCCGTTGTGAGCAAGACAAACTGTATTGTCATTTTTATCAACCAGCTCCGTGAGAAGATCGGCGTTATGTATGGAAATCCGGAGACGACGACCGGTGGCCGTGCCCTGAAGTTTTATGCGACGATCCGCCTGGATGTGCGCAGAGTTGAACAGCTGAAGCAGGGTGGTGAGGTTGTGGGAAACCACACCCGTATCAAGGTTGTAAAGAACAAGATTGCTCCGCCTTTCAAGGAAGCGGAGTTTGATATTATGTTTGGTAAGGGCATTGTTAAGGAAGGCGATATCATCGATCTGGCGGCAGATTGCGGCGTGGTTGTAAAGAGTGGCGCATGGTATGCCTACAAAGGAGAGAAGATCGGACAGGGGCGCGAGAATGCGAAGCAGTTCCTGCGTAACAATCCGGACGCCTGCGACGAGATCGAAAGGAAGGTGCGGGAGCACTATGGATTACCGGTGCCGGAAGAGAGACCAGAACAACAAAGTGCAGAATCCGGAGAAGCCGATGGAGGAGCAGCCGCGGGAAGAGAGACTCCTTGAGGCAAAGCGGAAGGCACTTCATATTCTGGAGCGGATGGACCGGACAGAGGCACAGCTGCGTGGGAAGCTTGCGGACGCAGGCTTTGAAGAAGATATTATCGAGGAAGCAGTAAATTATGTAAAGTCGTATGGCTACATAGATGATGAGCGTTATGTTCGCAGTTATATTACATACCGCAGTGACCAGAAAAGCCGTCGCCAGCTCATGCAGGAGCTTCAGTTTAAAAAAGGAGTTTCGAGCGAGCTGATCGAGCAGGTCTGCGAGGAACTCGGACCTGCGGATGAACGTCATCTGATTCGTTGTTTCCTTGAAAAAAAGCAGTATCACAGCACAGATACGGATGAGGTGCAGCGCCGCAGGATGGTTGCGGCACTCACCCGCCGCGGCTTTTCCACGGGCGATATTCTGGCGGTCATGAAGGAAGATTTTTGAATTTTCAATAGAATCTGCACAATTTCCCGGGCACACTACTTGACATAATTGTAAAATTAGATTAAAATCAATATGTTGTGTTTGTACAATGAAAACTAAATAAGGAGGTGCTCCTGTATATGGGTCCGATCATGATAGCTGTTGTGGTCGCGATCGTTCTGACAGCAGCGATCACCTGGCCTTGTGCGATTACTTACCGTAAAAAAGTAGTGGAAGCTAGGATAGGGAATGCGGAAGACAGAGCGAGGGAAATCATAGACGAAGCACTGAAGGCGGCGGAAACCAAGAAACGGGAATCCCTGCTGGAAGTGAAGGAAGAGTCTGTGAAGACCAGAAACGAGCTGGAAAAAGAGACCAAAGAGCGCAGAGCAGAACTGCAGCGCTATGAGCGCCGTGTTTTGTCCAAGGAGGAAGCCCTGGATAAGAAGACGGAGCAGATTGAGCGCAGGGAGGCGAGTTTCAATGCCCAGGAAGAAAAGCTGGCAAAGAGGCGTGCTGAAGTGGAACAGTTATCCGCAAAACGCTTACAGGAACTGGAAAGAATCTCTGGCCTTACCTCCGAACAAGCAAAAGAATATCTTTTAAAAACAGTTGAAGAAGATGTAAAGCATGAAACTGCCAAACTGGTGAAAGAAATGGAAGCCAGGGCAAAAGAAGAAGCGGATAAAAAGGCGAAGGATTATGTCGTCACCGCGATTCAGAGATGTGCAGCCGACCATGTGGCTGAGACTACAATCTCTGTCGTGCCGCTTCCAAACGATGAGATGAAAGGACGTATCATCGGACGCGAGGGACGAAATATTCGTACACTTGAGACGATGACCGGAGTGGAATTGATTATTGACGACACACCGGAAGCAGTTGTCCTCTCCTCATTTGATCCGATACGGCGCGAGGTTGCCCGCATCGCATTGGAG
>JAJPZP010000078.1:5249-8685 GCA_021204285.1 Lachnospiraceae bacterium
GCCGTATCCATCCCGCGAGAATCGAAGAGATGGTGGGAAAAGCCCAGAAGGAAGTGGATACGAAGATCCGCGAAGAGGGAGAAGCTGCAACCCTCGAGGTTGGTGTTCATGGTATTCATCCGGAGCTGGTACGTCTGATCGGACGTTTGAAGTTCCGCAGCAGTTATGGACAGAATGCTCTGAAGCATTCGATTGAAGTGGCACAGCTGTCCGGGCTCCTTGCGGGCGAGATTGGTGTTGATGTGCGTCTGGCAAAACGTGCCGGACTCTTACATGATATTGGCAAGTCCATCAATCATGAGATGGAAGGGTCCCACATCCAGATTGGTGTGGAACTGTGCAGAAAGTATAAGGAATCAGCTACAGTGATCCACGCAGTTGAATCACATAATGGTGATGTAGAGCCTAATTCCCTGATTGCCTGTTTTGTACAGGCGGCCGATACGATCTCGGCGGCGCGACCGGGCGCGAGAAGAGAGACACTGGAGACTTATACAAACAGATTAAACCAACTGGAAGAAATTGCGAACTCGTACAAGGGAGTAGAGAAGTCTTTTGCTATTCAGGCAGGAAGAGAGATTTGGGTTATTGTGGTTCCGGATCAGGTGGATGAGGCATCGATGGTGTTGATGGCACATGATATTGCCAAACAAATCGAGGCGAGCCTTGAATATCCTGGTCAGATTAAGGTCAATGTCATTCGCGAAAGCCGGGTGACAGATTATGCGAAATAAAACAGCGTAGAATATAAAAGCCTGAAATTTCAATCATTTTCAGGCTTTTATTTTTTCCCCAGATGGAAAAGAAGCTTGACTTTCCGCCATTCTGTGTTATAGTAATGATTGATTTGCAAAGGCGATGAAGGTGCATGAGTAGCGTCCTGCTTTCCGGCAGAGAGGATGGGTCGGCGGCTGAAAGCCCGTCCGGGTACAGGCAGTGATGTGAATTTCCCACCGGAGCCGCGTTCCTGAAAGTACAGTAGGGAGCGACGTCCGCCGCACGTTACGCGGTATGAGTGTCCGGCGAAAGCCGGGAAAAAGGGTGGTACCACGGATAACCAGCTTCGTCCCTGTTTTATGGGGACGGAGCTTTTTGTTATACCAGGGGACATCGTGATAAACAGGAAGAAAGGGAGATTTGCAAAATGAAAGACAGATTGCAGAAAATCAGGGAAGATGCGATTGCACGCATCAGGGAGTCCCAGAATCCGGACGCTCTGAATGAGGTACGTGTATCTGTCCTGGGAAAGAAGGGCGAGCTGACCGCGCTCTTAAAGAGTATGAAGGAGATTGCCCCCGAGGACAGACCGGCCTTCGGACAGCTGGTCAACGACACGCGCGCCGAGATCGAGCACGTTCTTGACGATGCAAAGAAAAATATGGATCAGATGTTGCTCGAGATGCGTCTGAAATCTGAGACGATCGATGTGACGCTCCCGGCAAAGAAAAACGCGGTCGGGCACCGACATCCGAATACAATTGCGCTGGAAGAGGTGGAGCGTATCTTCATCGGTATGGGCTACGAGGTCATTGAGGGTCCGGAAGTCGAGTACGATCTCTATAATTTTGAAAAGCTGAATATTCCGGCGAATCACCCGGCGAAGGATGAGCAGGATACCTTCTATATCAATAAGGACATTGTTCTTCGAACACAGACCTCCCCGGTACAGGCGCGCACGATGGAGACCGGCAAGCTGCCGATCCGTATGATCTCCCCGGGACGCGTGTTCCGTTCCGACGAGGTGGACGCGACGCATTCGCCGTCCTTCCATCAGATCGAGGGGCTGGTTGTCGACAAAAATATCACTTTCGCGGACCTGAAGGGTACGCTGGAGGAATTCGCGAAGGAACTCTTCGGCGCAGATACCAGGACAAAGTTCCGTCCGCATCACTTCCCCTTCACGGAGCCGAGCGCGGAGATGGATGTCTCCTGCTTCAAGTGCGGCGGTAAGGGCTGCCGTTTCTGCAAAGGCGAGGGCTGGATCGAGATCCTCGGCTGCGGCATGGTGCATCCGCATGTCTTCGAAATGTGCGGCATTGACCCGAACGAATATACAGGCTTTGCCTTCGGCGTGGGCCTGGAGCGCATCGCGCTGCTGAAATATGAGATTGACGACATGAGACTGCTGTACGAGAACGATATCCGGTTCTTGCGTCAGTTCTAAAGGGGAGGAAAGAAGAGTATGAATACATCATTATCATGGCTGAAGGCCTATGTGCCGGACCTCGACGTGACGGCGCAGGAGTTCATGGACGCGATGACGCTCTCCGGCACGAAAGTGGAGGGCTATACGAATCTGGACGCTGATCTGGAGAAAATCGTGATCGGACAGATTTTAAAGATTGAGCAGCATCCGGATGCGGACAAGCTGATCGTCTGTCAGGTGGATATCGGGGAGGCGGAGCCGATCCAGATCGTGACGGGCGCGCCGAATGTGAAAGAGGGCGACAAGGTTCCGGTCGTGCTGGACGGTGGCAGGGTCGCCGGTAACCACGACGGCAAGATGACTGCAGGCGGCATTAAGATCAAGAAGGGCAAGCTGCGTGGCGTCGAGTCGAACGGCATGATGTGCTCGATCGAGGAGCTTGGCTCCAATACGGACATGTACCCGGAGGCGCCGGAGTACGGCATCTATATTTTCCCGCAGGACGCGGTGGTCGGGGCGGACGCCATCGAAGCTCTCGGCCTGCACAATACGGTCTTTGAGTTCGAGATCACCTCGAACCGCGTGGACTGCTACAGTACAATCGGCATCGCGCGCGAGGCGGCAGCCACCTTCCGCAGGGAATTCAAACCGCCGGTCGTAGAGGTGAAGGGCGCAGGCGGCGATGTGAACGACTATATCAGCGTCGAGATCCAGGACACCGATCTCTGCCCGCGCTACTGCGCGAGGGTTGTGAAAAATATCCGTCTGGCCCCCTCGCCGGAGTGGATGCAGAGAAGGCTCGCCTCCGTCGGCATCCGCCCGATCAACAACGTGGTCGATATCACGAACTATGTCATGGAGGAGTACGGCCAGCCGATGCACGCCTACGACCTCGATACGATTGCCGGTCATAAGATTATCGTGCGCCGCGCGGAAAACGGCGAGAAGTTCGTGACGCTGGATGGGCAGGAGCGCCTGCTCGACGATGAGGTGCTGATGATCTGCGACGCCGAGAAGGCGGTCGGTCTCGCTGGTATTATGGGCGGCGAGAATTCCATGATCACGGACGACGTGCACACCATGCTCTTCGAGGCGGCGAATTTTGACGGGACAAACAACCGTCTCTCCGCGAAGCGCATCGGTCTGCGCACGGAGGCCTCCGCGAAATTTGAGAAGGGTCTCGATCCGAATAACGCAAAGGAAGCGATCGACCGCGCCTGCCAGCTTATCGAGGAGCTGGACGCCGGGGACGTCGTGGACGGGACGGTCGATGTGTATGTGAAGAAGAAG
>JAJPZP010000210.1:0-2524 GCA_021204285.1 Lachnospiraceae bacterium
AATTTGGTCCGCCAATTTCGCCGAGAGCAACCCTGATCCGGGCCATCAAGGGGGAGCCGGTCTGGCTGCCGAGTACGTTTGACTATGCTTATCTGTGCCCGGAATGCGTTCCCGACAACCCAGCGAAGGGAAACGTGATGGACGCCATGCTCCCGCCGGAAAAGCTGGGCGGGAAGGATATGTTTGGCATTGAATGGGAATATGTGGCGGATATCGGCGGTTCTACAACCCGTCCGGGAAATCCGCTTTTGTCGGATGCGAATGAGTGGAAGGAAAAGGTAAACTTTCCGACAAAGGAATTCATTGACTCCTGGGACTGGGCAGAGATGAAGCGCCGGACGAAAGTTCAGATACGCGAAGGAGATTTCCGGGAAATCATTATCTGCACGGGTTACTTCGAGAGACTGATTTCCTTCATGGATTTCGAGGAAGCTGCTGTGGCGATGATTGATGAGGACCAGCAGGATGCCATAAAAGAACTTTTCGGCTGTCTTTCAGACCTGTACATTAACCTGATCAACAAATATCTGGATGTGCTTGGGGCGGGGAATGTAGACGCTGTATGCCTGCACGACGACTGGGGTCATCAGCGGGGGATTTTCTTCTCTGCGGATACGCTGCGGGAGATGGTGGTGCCTTATATGAGGCGCGTCACCGATTATATCCATGAAAAAGGAATGATAGCCGAATGTCACAGCTGTGGAAAAGTGGATTCATTGCTTCCTCTGTATGTGGAAGCCGGATTTGAGATGCTGGAATGCCAGAGCCTTCTGGACTTTGATAAGGACGTTCCGGCCTACGGCGATAAGCTGCTCATGCACGTGTCCCCGGATGTACCGCCGTTGGATGCTCCGGAGGGGGAGCATATTCAGGCCGCACGTCAGTTTGTGGATAAAATGATCTCGTATGGGAATCCATTTTTGATGGATAATTATTATTCGCCTTATTTGCTGAGCCGGGTTTTCTGCGATGAGGTTTACCGGTATTCCAGACAACAGTTGGCGAAGTAAGAGAAAAAGTTCATGGAACCTTTTATACTTTTTATCACTCCGGAGAACAGGTTGATCGAAGCTGCAGGCGGCGAAAATCTGCTGAGCGTTCTTCAGAAAAACGGATTTTCTCTGGATGCGGCCTGCGGAGGAAATAGTTCATGTGCGAACTGCCGGCACCTGTTGGAGGATGGTGAGCACCTTGCCTGTCAGACAATTGTCGACCGAAATATGGTGGTGACTCTGCCGAAGAGAGACAGGGGGAATATTCTGGCTGGCGGCGTAGATGTGAGCACAGATATTGACAGTGATATTTCCGGCAATCTAATTGCGATAGATTTAGGGACTACTACCATGGTCTGCTATCTGCTTGACCAATACGGTCGAGAACTGGCAGTTTCCTGTGACCTGAATCCGCAGGGGATATACGGAGCCGATGTAATCTCCCGAATACAGGCAGCAAGGCAGGGGAAGCTGGCGGAATTGTCCGGCAGTGTTCGTGCGGGTCTTTCCAACCTTATTGGGGAGGCCTGCGCGAAGGTCAGCACGGATACTGATTCGATACAGAGAATTGCTCTGGTAGGCAATCCCTGCATGCAGCAGCTTTTGATGAACATTTCTCCGGAGAATCTGACCAAAGTCCCCTTTTCGCCGATCCTGACGGAATTAAAAACCATATCCGCTGCCGCGCTTTTCCCTGGCTGCCCAAACGCAGAATTCATAGTTGTGCCAGATATTTCCGGCTATATAGGGGCAGACACTGTGGGTTGTATTCTCTCTACAAAAATTCACGAGAGAGAGACGATAGCTCTCGTTGTCGACATTGGAACCAACGGGGAAATGGTTCTGGGGGACAAGCGCCGTATGCTCGCCTGTTCCACTGCCGCAGGGCCAGCGCTGGAAGGCGCAAATATACGTTTCGGTATGCGGGGCAGTGCGGGCGCCATCGATCATGTGAAATGGAAGAACGGAAAGCAGGAGGTTCATGTGATTGGCGAGGGCAGAGCTGTCGGTATCTGCGGCTCCGGTCTGATCGATGCTGTCGCCGGAATGCTGGAAAATGGCATCATCAATCATCGGGGGCGTATTCAAACAGAGTTTGCCGAATTTGACGGAGATCAGGCATTCTATCTGACAGAAGATATCTGCCTGACGCAAAATGATATCCGTCAGGTTCAGCTTGCCAAAGGAGCCATCGCGGCAGGCATTGAGCTGATGACAAAGCAGTTGGGTATTGCGTTGACGGAAATCCATGAAGTCCTGCTTGCCGGTGCCTTCGGCAGCTTTATTGACACGAAAAACGCCTGTGCGATCGGTCTGCTTCCGCCGGTACTTTTACCTGCAATCCGAGCTGTGGGGAATGCTGCAGGAAGCGGAGCGAAGCTATTAGCCTGCAGCAGAAAAGAACAGGAATCGGCCGACAGGCTATGCCAGAAAATCGAATTTCTGGAACTGGCGTCTCTGACGGAATTTCAGTGCAGCTTCCGTCGACATACCAATTTCGCAAAGGAGAGAGGTAGTGGAACACTGGATAC
>JAJPZP010000210.1:2534-8656 GCA_021204285.1 Lachnospiraceae bacterium
CGCTTGCCATTGGGTTTGACGTGGCAGTCCCATGCAAAGTTGAGACTTTGAAGCCTGTGACACAGGTTCGCGAAATGTGTGCTGCAGACAGATGCCATGCCTGGCATAAAAACTGGAGCTGTCCACCTCTATGTGGGACGCTGGAAGAGTGTGAAGAAAAAATGCAGAGCTATCACCGGGCAATCCTCCTGCAATCCGTTGGACACATGACAAAAAAGATCGACACTTGCTGCTATCTGGAAACTGAGCAGCGGCATATGGAAAATTTTTTGTCGCTAGTAAGAGCGATTCGACAGAAATATCCGAACGCGTTATGCCTCGGGGCAGGCACCTGCAGAATATGCAAAAACTGTGCGTATCCGGAACCCTGCAGGTTTCCCGATCAGGTAATTTTCTCTATGGAGGGATATGGCCTGTTAGTCTCACAGGTTTGCAGGGATAACGGAATTCCCTATTATTATGGAGAGAAAACAATAGCATATTCGGCATGTGTTCTTTTTGGAGGAACTCAAAGTCGGCGTCTTGCACCGCGCCGGAATTCTTCATTTATTTCATAGGATTTTTAGCAGCACTCCGGAAAATTTTCCGAGCTGGACGGTTCCCACTGTTATCACATCTCCGGAAAGCGGGCAGCTGCCGCCGTACTTCTCCCAGTCTGTACAGAGGAGCCGCTCGTATTTTTTCTTTGTGTACTGTTCCGGCAGCGTGTAGCTCTGCTCCCTGTCGCTGAAATTGAAAATGGCGATCAATTCTTCGGTGCGGTTCTTCCGGCTGATCGCATACACGCATTTCTCCTCCTGATGACAGTCGATCCACGCAAATCCCTCTTCGCGGTAATCCAGCTCCGACAGGGCAGGGTGTGCGAGATAGAGAGTGTTCAGCTCGCTCATGAAGCGATAAAAGCTGTCATGCGTGGGATATTTCCGCAGATCCCAGTCCTGCTCGCGCTTTTCGTCCCATTCCCGCAGCTGCCCGCTCTCATTTCCCATGAAATTCCGCTTTTTTCCCGGATGCACATACATATAGAGATACAGGGCTTTCGCCTGTGGGAACTTGTTTTCGTAATCCCCATTCATTTTCTGCAGTATCGTAGCCTTGCCGTGTACCACCTCATCATGAGAAAAGGGAAGTAAATACTGTTCGTTCCGAAAGTACATCATGGAAAAGGTCAGCTTGTGGTACTGTTCGCTGCGCTGCGAGGGCGGGAGCTGGAAGTATTTCAGAGTATCGTGCATCCAGCCCAGATCCCATTTGTAGTCAAAGCCCAGGCCGCCATCCGCTACGGGCTTCGTGACACCGGCATAACTGGTGGAGTCCTCGGCGATCAGCAGGATACCGCGGTGCCGTCTTTTCAGTCCCTGGTTCATCGTTTTCAGAAAGTCGATTGCATTTCCATTTTCCCCGCGCCTTTCCTCGCCCTGCCAGTAGATGATGCGGCTGATGGCATCGATGCGAAGCCCGTCAAAATGATAGCAGCTCAGAAAACAGTTTGCTGCAGACTGTAGAAAGCTACGCACTTCGCCGCGGGAATGCATAAAATTATAGCTGCCCCATTCGCTGACGCCGATGGCGTTGTTGGGGTACTCATAAAGGGCGGTTCCGTCATACTGCGCCAGGCCGTAGGCATCGACGGCAAAATGTACAGGAACAAAGTCGAGAATGACGCCGATCCCGTTCTGATGCAACAGATCAATCGCCGCCATCAGCTCCTGCGGGCTGCCATAGCGGCTCGTGGGCGCAAAGAATCCGGTATTCTGGTAGCCCCAGCTCTCATCGCAGGGATGCTCGCAGAGCGGGAGAAATTCTACATAATTATAGCCGCTTTCCTGCAGGTAAGGAATCAATCGCTTTGCGGTCTCGATATAGGAAAGCATTTCTCCATGTTCATCCCGGCGCCAGGAACCCAGATGCATTTCATAGATATTGAGCGGCCTGTCCAGACAGTTTGAGCGCCGTTTCATCCATTCATGGTCCTGAAAAGTGTAAGTAGAAAGATCGCAGACGATGGAGCGGTGCGCGGGGCGCAGTTCCATCTGAAATCCATAAGGGTCAGCGTGATCCTGAAAGCCGCCGTTTCGAAAATAAATGCGGTACTCATAGGCCTGTCCGGCTGCGGCTTGCGGGACAAACAACTCGTGAAAATTGCCGTCATAAACACGCTGCATGGGCATTTCGGCGCCGTCCAGCAGCAGGCTGACTTTTGTCGCGTTCGGAGCGAAGGTGCGGAAAACAGCGCCGCCATTTTCCGGATGCGCTCCCAGGTATTCGTGGGCATTAAATTCCTGTCCGGTATAGAATCCATACATATCCATGTTGACACCTCGTAAAATAATTGACTATAGTCTAATATCTGCTATAATGATAACATCGGCCTGCGGAAAAAGATATGGACAATTTTCGGAAGCCGTCAAATAACAGACCAATTTGAAAAACAGACGAGGAAAATTGTATGGATCTGCGTGAAAAGAAAACAAAGAGAAGCATCATAAACGCCTTCCTTACCCTGAGAAGTCAGAAGAATCTGGAGCGGATCAGCGTAAAGGCGCTGGCTGAACTGGCAGAGATCAGCAAGGCGACCTTTTATCTGCATTACAGGGACATCTATGATTTATCGGAACAGTTGCAGAATGAGGTCATTCAGAATGTTCTGAACAGTATTGCTCACCCGGAGTATTGTCTGACGGAAAGTAAAATATTCATAGAAGAACTTTTCCAGGCCTTTCATGCGGAGCAGAGTCTGATAGAAACCTTGTTTTCAGGCACGCAGAATTCCATTCTTCCCACGCGGATCGAGACGGAGCTGCGCAGATTCATCCATGAGCAGTATCCGGATATTGATAAGAGGACCGATATGCTTTTGACTTATAATATCTATGGGGGCTACTATGTGTACCGGAAATATCAGAAGACAACAGATATGAAGGAAATTATTGACGTGGTGGCGCAGGCAAAAATATGAGCGGGGCAGGCCTTCTGTTTAAGTCTGTTTAAGGTTTGCCTGCTATGGTATGGATAAATCTTAGATTATGGACAGGGGTGAAGAAAGATGCGGCTGTTGCTGGCGGAGGACGAGCAGGCGCTCTCGCGGGCGCTCGTTGCGATTCTTGAGCGAAGTAATTATTCGGTGGACGCTGTGTATGACGGCGAGGCAGCGCTCGAATACCTGGAAGCAGGCAATTATGACGGCGTGATTCTCGATATCATGATGCCGAAGAAGGATGGAATCTCGGTGCTGAGAGAGCTGCGGGCAAAAGGCAGCCGTGTACCGGTGCTCCTTCTGACCGCGAAATCCGAGATCGACGACAAGGTACTGGGCCTGGATGCGGGGGCGAACGAATATCTGACGAAGCCTTTCCACACGAAGGAGCTGCTCGCCCCCATCCGGGCGATGACCCGCACGGGGAGTGCGCAGACCAGCTCCCTGCTGCAGATGGGAAACGTGACGCTCGACCGCGCTACCTTTGCGCTTTCCACGCCGTCGGGCAGCTTCCGGCTGGCGAACAAGGAATTTCAGATGCTCGAGCTGCTCATGAGCAATCCGGGCAATCTGATTTCCTCTGAGCGTTTCATGGAGAAAATATGGGGCTATGACAGCGAAGCAGAGATCAACGTGGTCTGGGTCTATATTTCTTATTTAAGAAAGAAACTGACGGCGTTGCACGCGAATATACAGATCCGGGCGACGCGGAATGCAGGCTATTCACTGGAGGAAGTATCATGATCAAAAAGCTGCGGATAAAACTGGTCGCCGCCTCCATGCTTTCCCTGCTCATCGTGCTGGCCGTGATCATGGGAATCGTAGGCGCGCTGAATTACCGGGAGATCGTGGAAGACGCCGACAGTACGCTGGCGATTCTGGCAGCGAATGAGGGAAGCTTTCCCGGTGCCGTAGAAATACTGCCGGAGAAGAACGGGCAGGATGGGAAAGATGGCGTTTCGCCGCCGGCGGGCGTCCCGCGGGGGGAGCGGCAGAGGTCGCCGGAACTGCCCTACGAGTCACGTTATTTTTCTGTGTTGTTTGACAGTGAGGGGAATGTCCTTTCCACAGATATGAAGCGGATCGCGGCGGTGGATGAGGATACTGCTATCGCGTATGCAAATAGTATTCTTGCGTCCGGCAAGGAGAGAGGCTTCGTGAATGTCTATCGTTATGTGCTGATCACGTCAGACGAGGGGACGCGCGTGATTTTCCTGGACTGCGGGCGCAGTCTCGACACGTTTCGAAATTTTGCGGTCACGGGCGTCGGTGTGGCTGCCGCGGGACTCCTGGCAGTGCTTCTTCTGATGATCGTTCTCTCGGGACGGATTGTGAAGCCTTTTTCTGAGAGCTATGAGAAGCAGAAACGCTTTATCACAGACGCGGGTCACGAGCTGAAGACGCCGCTCACGATCATCAATGCGGCCACCGAGATTCTGGGGATGGATTTTGGGGAAAATGAGTGGCTGGATGATATCAGAAGCCAGACCGGGCGCCTGACAGATTTGACGAACAGCCTGATTCTGCTCTCGCGCATGGAGGAGGAGCAGGCGCAGTATCAGATGATCGAATTTCCGCTCTCCGACGTGGTGGAGGAGAGCGCTCATTCCTTCCGCAATCTGGCGCTGACGCAGGAAAAGACGCTTTCCTGCGAGATCCAGCCGATGATTTCCTTCTGCGGGGATGAAAATTCGATCCGCCGCCTGGTGGGCATCCTGCTCGACAATGCGGTCAAATACTGTATAGAACGGGGCGAGATACGTCTGACGCTGGAAAAGCAGAAGAACGCCGTCCGCTTGTCCGTGTACAACACCTCTGAATCGGTATCGGAGGAACAGATTGCGCATCTTTTTGACCGTTTTTACCGGACGGACAGCTCCCGCAATTCCCGCACGGGTGGCTATGGCCTGGGGCTTTCCATTGCCGCCGCCATTGTAAGGGTACATAAGGGCAGAATCCAGGCATCTACGGAGGATGGACAGTCTCTGACGATTATGGTCACACTGCCGATGTGATGTGAATTTTATGTGAAATCTGCGTAAGATTTTAGTTTCGTTTAAGGAAAGAGTCTTATACTGATGCACAGCAAGAAAAAGGAGAAGGCGCATGGCATATCAGATGACCTTTCAACGTTATGAAATTAAATACCTGCTGACCCGACAGGAGAAGGAGCGGATTCTCCGCGTCATGGAGCCCTATATGCGGTTAGACGACTACGGACGCAGTACGATACGCAATATTTATTATGATACAGACAATTACCGGCTGATCCGGCATTCCCTCGAGAAGCCCGCCTACAAGGAGAAGCTCCGTGTGCGCAGCTACCGGCAGGTTTCCCCGGAGGATCCGGTCTTCGTGGAACTGAAGAAGAAATATGATTCCGTGGTGTATAAGAGAAGGCTCGTCCTGCCGGAGGCCGAGGTTATGGAAAGCTTCCGCAGCGGGAACCCCCTGCTGGATCACTCGCAGATCGGCCGTGAGATCGAGTATTTCCGGAAATATTACCAGCCATTGCATCCGGCAGTATTTCTTTCCTATGAGCGGGAAGCCTACTATGCGCTGGACGGCGGGGATTTCCGGGTGACCTTTGATGAAAATATTCTCTATCGGCAGCACGATTTTTCACTCGGCAGCGGCGCTTATGGAGAAGCACTGCTTGGCAGGGGGCAGACGCTGATGGAGATCAAGACCTCCGGCGGGATCCCGCTCTGGATGAGTCACATTCTCTCGAAACAGCGCATCTTTAAGACCTCATTCTCCAAGTACGGCGCGGCCTACCAGAGTATGAGGGCAAACGGTTTTCAGGAAAGGAGCGTTCGCTATGCTTGATAGTCTTTTTCGCGGAATCTTTGATACGGATGTGACCAGTGTGATCACAGTGTCGGATTTTCTGCTCTGCGTGGGCTGCGCACTGGCGATCGGCGTGCTGATCGCGCTGAGCTTTATGTACCAAAGTAAATACAGCAAAGGGTTTGTGACGACGCTGGCGCTGCTGCCTGCGATTGTCTGCGTCGTGATCATGATGGTCAATGGCAATGTGGGAACCGGCGTGGCGGTGGCCGGCGCCTTTAGTCTCGTGCGCTTTCGCTCGGCGCCGGGGAAGGCGAAGGAGATCGGAGCGATCTTACTCGCGATGGGCGCGGGG
>JAJPZP010000072.1:0-3074 GCA_021204285.1 Lachnospiraceae bacterium
ATATTATAACGCGTTTCCCCAATTATGTAAATGGAAAATTTTTCAATTTTCTGTGTTTTTTCCGCTTTTCGTTGCCGTAAACGCTTCTTTTCGTTATAATATGACTTACATGGGAGATTTTTGAGATGAAAAAAGAAGGCTACTATTCCTCCGGCGAGTTTGCGAAACTCGCCCGGGTAACGCTGCGGACGATCCGCTATTACGACAAACAGAATATTCTGAAGCCGTCGCTTGTGACAGAATCCGGAGCCCGCTTCTATACAAAAGAAGATCTCGCGCGGCTTCAGCAGATCCTGCTGCTGAAATATCTCGGTTTTTCCCTCGACGATATCCGTGAAATGACCGTGGCGGACGCAGACTATCATCTGATGCTCGACTCTCTGCATATCCAGCTCAAGCTGGTCCGGGATCGGATCGAACAGATGCAGCTTGTGGAGAACGCGATCCGCAGCACTGCGGCGGCCATTCAGGACGAACAGTCTGTGGACTGGAGCCGCATGCTCGAGCTCATTCACCTGACCGGCATGGAAAAAAGCCTGAAAAACCAGTACCAGGATGCTTCCAACATCTCCGCGCGCATCAATCTGCACAGCCTCTGCTCACAGAACCCCGAGGGCTGGTTCCCCTGGATTTTTCGCATGTGTGAGATGCAACCGGGCATGCGGATTCTGGAGCTCGGCTGTGGAGACGGCACGCTCTGGACCGCCAATCTTTCGCTTATGCCTGAACAGATATCCGTCACACTCTCTGATCTCTCGGAAGGTATGCTCCGCGATGCACGGCGTTCACTCGGCGCAGAGGACGAACGCTTCTCCTTTGCCGTTTTCGACTGTGCCGAAATTCCTTATGAGGATGAAAGCTTTGACCTCGTTATCGCGAACCACGTACTCTTCTACTGCGGTGATATCCCACGCGTCTGCCGGGAAGTGCGCCGTGTACTGCGCCCGGGCGGGCGCTTCGTCTGCAGCGCCTACGGCTCCGGCCACATGAAGGAAGTCAGCCGGCTTGTACAGGATTTCGATGAACGGATCGTATTATCCGCAGAAAAGCTCTATGAAAAATTTGGCCGTGAAAATGGGGAAGCGATCCTGTGTACCTGCTTCGAGGATGTCAGATGGCACGCCTATGAAGACTTTCTGTCCGTCCATACACCGGAACCGCTGATCTCCTATATTCTGTCCTGCCATGGCAATCAGAATCAGTACATTCTCGACCGCTACAATGACTTCCGCTCCTTTGTCAAGAAGCGAACCGACCGGGGATTTCACATTACCAAAGACGCCGGCATTTTTATTTGCCAGGGATTCCGGTAACTCAATAATTATCAGATATCCTCACAACAACCGTATTGATGTCCCTCATATACTGAATACTTCCCTCTGCCGGGTAATTCGTCATTTCCTCAACAATGCCATCTTCCAAAACGATATTGTAAATCTCTCCGCTACAAAAGTTCAGATCCATTCCACCATATTCGGACAGCAATTCCTCCCAGGTTTTGCTTGAGAGCCCTGCCTCCGTAGAAAAAGTTCCAAACTGAGCATAGCCATTTGCCCACTCCCAAGCCTCCGTTTTCTGGAAACAGGCACTGTCTGACGGGCAGCCGACAAAAGCGATCTGGGTATTCTCATCAATGTTGTCATCAATCATTAATTCTGTAACAACTGACCGTGCCAGCGCAAGTGTAGTTTCTCGCCCTTCCCACAGCGCAAGCTGATCATTCGCCACAATGCAGACATTCACCCAGAGCATTCCGGACATCATCACAAGATAAACAATATACAGCACACGTCGTTCCATAAAATCGTCAAGCAACAGAATGGTCAGTGGAAACAGCAGGGTCAGTCCTCCCGCCATCAGCAGATTATTTTCCCCTCCCACCAGCAGAAGAACCGCACAGCAGGCAAGCGGTATACACAGAATAGCCAGAACGGCCAGCAGGCCCTTCCACACACTGTGCCGCAGCGTTCCCATCACCTTTTGCAGAAGAATCCATATCGCGATAATAAATGCAAGTATATAGATTTCACGGAGTCCGAACATCGGTTTCTGCGTACTGTCCGTGAAATAAAAGAGATAGAAACTTTTATACGCCGACATCATATTCGCGGGCAGATTTTTGACGATACTGACTGCCGAAATCGTATCAGCGCCCCTGTATCCGGAGAGATCCACGTCATGAACAGCCAGGTTGATAGAAAGAATAACCCTATAGAGAATACCGCCTGTCAAAATCGTCCCGGCCGCTCTGAGTACTGTTTTCCCCAGTATCGAACCATCCGTATTTTTTAAAAGCATTGCCAGTATATAAAACAGCAATACCAGACAGGTTATTCCAAAATAAGCCTGATAACATCCCATGGAGCATGCCAGCAGCAGTCCACCTGACAGAGTCGCCGCGAAGGCCCGCTGAAACCTCACAGCGCAGAAGGCAGACAGCACGCTCAGAAAGTAGGCCGTACCAAAGGTCACTGACATAAAGCCAAATGTCAGCGAATCACATATCAGAGGAGTAGCAATAAACAAAGACCCTGCCAGTATCGCAGGAAATTTTCTCTTCACTGCAAACAGATCGGTCAGCAATGCATTCCCCACCGCAAGCAGAGCAAGCGTCACAAAGGAATTCAGCGAACTGGAGGCAATCCCAAACCGGAACTGATCCAGATAAAGCCAGAACCACCGCCCTATTGAAAGCTCCCAGGTTCCTGCATAATACCGGGAATTATACCAGACACCATCCCAGTTGTTTACAAGATCATGGGAAATCAACATAAAAAAAGCACATGTCCCGACAGCGATATAACACGACATGATAACAGCATGCTCTTTTACCCAGGCCGCAAGTCCATTTGCCTTCTCAAAAACAGCTTCATTCATATTTTCTGATAAGATTCTGACTTTTGTAAGCATTGAATTTTCATTTCCTTCCCGCAATACAAGCAAAAAAAGTATATCAGATTTTCCCCTGAAAATCTACATTTATAAAATTTTCATGAAATGTCTTGAAGGTTACCCAACGTCATCTTTTATACTGTAGATAATTAAGATAAAGGGGGACATTCTTTATATGAAAG
>JAJPZP010000072.1:3084-8546 GCA_021204285.1 Lachnospiraceae bacterium
GTACACGACTCTATCCGCTCACCATGGTCACATCGAAGCAGCTGCTTCCCATCTACGATAAGCCGATGATCTATTACCCCATGTCCGTGCTTATGAGCGCCGGCATCCGGGATATTCTGATCATCTCAACGCCGCAGGACACGCCGCGCTTCCAGGAGCTGCTGGGCGACGGCAGCCAGTTCGGCGTCGAGCTCTCCTACGCGGTGCAGCCGAGTCCGGACGGGCTGGCGCAGGCCTTTCTTATCGGCGCGGATTTCATCGGCGCAGACACGGTCGCGATGGTACTCCGCGACAATATCTTCGCCGGGCACGGCCTGAAGAAACGCCTGCGCGCCGCTGTGCAGAACGCGGAATCCGGAAAGGGCGCGACGGTCTTCGGCTACTATGTGGACGACCCGGAGCGCTTCGGTATCGTGGAATTTAATGCCGAGGGCAAGGCCATCTCCATCGAGGAGAAGCCCGCGAAGCCAAAAAGCAACTACTGTGTCACCGGCCTTTATTTCTATGACAATCGTGTTGTCGATTATGCGAAAAACCTGAAACCGAGTGCACGCGGCGAGCTCGAGATCACCGACCTGAACCGCATCTATCTTGAGAACGGCGAGCTGAACGTGGAGCTGCTCGGACAGGGCTTCACCTGGCTCGATACCGGCACACACGAAAGCCTCGTCGATGCCACAAACTTCGTGAAGACGATGGAGACGCATCAGCACCGCAAGATCGCCTGCCTTGAGGAGATCGCGTACCTGAACGGCTGGATCACACGTGAGGATGTCCTGAAGGTCTACGAGGTGATGAAGAAAAATCAGTACGGCCAGTACCTGAAGGACGTGCTCGACGGCAAATACGTGGATATTCTGCATTCGTAAGGAGGAAATCATTTTGAACATCATTGTCACCGGCGGAGCCGGATTCATCGGAAGCAATTTTATTTTCCATATGTTAAAGAAGTATCCGGACTACCGGATCATCTGCCTCGACTGTCTGACCTATGCGGGCAATCTCTCAACGCTCGCCCCGGTCATGGACAATCCGAATTTTCGCTTTGTGAAGGAGAGCATCACCGATCGGGAGACTGTCTACCGCCTCTTCGAGGAGGAGCATCCCGACATGGTCGTGAATTTCGCGGCGGAGAGCCACGTGGACCGCTCGATCGAGAATCCGCAGGTTTTCCTTGACACAAATATCATCGGGACGAGCGTACTCATGGACGCCTGCCGGAAATACGGCATCACGCGTTATCATCAGGTCTCGACCGACGAGGTCTACGGTGACCTGCCGCTCGACCGGCCTGACCTCTTCTTCACGGAGGAGACGCCGATCCACACGAGCAGCCCCTACAGCTCCTCGAAGGCCGGCGCCGACCTGCTCGTGCTCGCCTACTACCGCACCTACGGCCTGCCGGTCACGATCAGCCGCTGTTCCAATAACTACGGCCCCTACCACTTCCCGGAGAAGCTGATCCCGCTCATGATCGCGAACGCGCTGAACGACAAACCGCTGCCCGTATACGGTAAGGGCGAAAATGTCCGCGACTGGCTCTACGTCGAAGACCACTGCAAGGCGATCGACCTCATTATCCACAAAGGCCGTGTCGGCGAGGTCTATAACATCGGCGGCCACAATGAGATGCGCAATATTGATATCGTAAAAATCATCTGCAAAGAGCTCGGCAAGCCCGAGAGCCTGATCACCTACGTCACCGATCGCAAAGGCCATGACATGCGCTACGCGATCGACCCGACGAAGATCCATGAGGAGCTTGGCTGGCTGCCTGAGACAAAGTTTGCGGACGGTATCAAAAAGACAATCCGCTGGTATCTCGACAACCGCGAATGGTGGGAGACGATCATCTCCGGTGAGTACCAGAACTACTATGAGCAGATGTACGGGAATCGCTAAAGCCTGGTTCGCAGACAGCCAGATCGCACACGACACATTTCCGGCAGTGCACGGCGAAAAACAGAGACACTACGGACATTGCTGAGGATTTACGGTCTGTACTGCATCAGGAACTGCTACCCCAAAGAAAGTGAGGAAATGAGAAATGAAAATATTTGTCACCGGCGTGGGCGGCCAGCTCGGTCACGACGTCATGAATGAACTGGCAAAGAGAGGTTACGAGGGCGTTGGTTCTGACATTGCACCCGCGTACAGCGGTGTTGCAGACGGCACTGCCGTCACGGCCATGCCCTACGTGCAGCTCGACATCACGGACAGGGCGGCTGTGGAGAAGACGCTGTCCGACTTACAGCCGGATGTTATCGTACACTGCGCGGCCTGGACCGCCGTCGATCTGGCCGAGGACGACGACAAGGTCGAAAAAGTCCGCCTCGTCAACGTCTGCGGCACGGAAAATATCGCGCTCGCCGCAAAAAAACTGGACTGCAAGATGGTCTACCTCTCGACTGACTATGTCTTCGACGGGCAGGGAACGGAGCCCTGGCAGCCGGACTGCAAGGATTATAAGCCGCTGAACGTCTACGGACAGACCAAGCTGGACGGCGAGCTTGCTGTATCAGGCAATCTTGAGAAATACTTTATCGTCCGCATCGCCTGGGTTTTCGGCGTCAATGGAAAGAATTTCATCAAAACGATGCTGAACATCGGGAAAACGCATGAGCGGCTCCCCGTTGTGAACGACCAGATTGGCACGCCAACCTACACCTTCGACCTCGCGCGGCTGCTGGTCGATATGATCGAGACGGAAAAGTACGGCTACTACCACGCGACGAACGAGGGCGGTTACATCAGCTGGTATGAGTTTGCCTGTGAGATCTTCCGCCAGGCCGCTGCGCTCGGCCATGCGGAGTACGATGCGGAGCACCTGACTGTGGTGCCCGTCACGACCGCTGAGTATGGGGCGTCGAAGGCCGCGCGGCCTTTCAACAGTCGGCTGGATAAGAGCAAGCTCACAGAGAATGGTTTTACCCCGCTGCCGACCTGGCAGGACGCGCTGGAGAGATATCTGAAAGTGATCGAGTTCTGAAAACACACAAACGCCGGACGGCTCTCACGGCCGTCCGGCGTCTTCTTCTTTTCTTACCTGTTTATCAGGCTTCTTTTGCTTCCTTTGGCTTATCCTGCGGCAGGAGCAGATTGGCGATCGTCGCGATCACGAAGGTCATGATAATACCATTCTGGCCAAAGACGGTCGTCACCCAGCTGGGAAGAGCCGCCAGCACGGAGGAGGTATTCGCGATACCCACTCCGATACCCATCGAAAGCATGACAATCATGCCATTTCTCCCGCTCAGATCCTCCTTGAGAAGTCCCTGTATACCACTCAGGAAAATACTGGAGAACATGATCACCGCTGCGCCGCCAAGTACCGACTGTGGCATCACTGACAGGATCGCGCTGAGCTTCGGGCAGAATCCGCACAAAATCAGGAAGATCGCACCGGTCATGATCGTAAAGCGATTGACCACCTTTGTCACATTCACGAGTCCCACATTCTGACTGTAGGTCGTATTCGGGAGGCAACCAAACAGTGTAGCAAAAGCGCTTCCGAGACCGTCAGCCTTTACCGCACCCGATATTTCCGTATCGGCTGCCTCTCTGCCGAGTCCGATCTGGCTCACCGCGCAGGTATCGCCCATCGTCTCGATTGTGGTGGCAATGAACATGATACACATGGGTATAATCGCTCCCAGCTTGAATTCCGGCATCACCGGCATGAGAGTCGGCAGGCTGAACCAGGCCGCTTCCCTTACATCGGTAAAATCCACCATACCCATGAAGATCGCCACAATATAGCCGACGATAATCCCGATCAGAATCGAGGAGGCGTTCAGAAATCCCGTAGTCTTTGCTCTCAGGACCACAATCACCACGAGCACCAGTGTCGCGACGATCAGATGGTTGATATTGTTGATCGGCACTCCGTTCGCGTCTGTCCCATAATTCCCGGAGCCGCCACCAAAATACTGAATGCCGATGGACAGCAGCGAAAGACCGATATTCAGGATGACAAGGTTCGTGACAATCGGCGGAAAAAGTTTCCGCAGCGGCTTGATGAAAAATCCAAGAACCGTCTCGAACAGTCCTCCCACCAGAGACGCCCCCAGCACCGCCGGATAACCATAACTGCTCGCAATCAGGTTGTTCGTGCTGATGAAGGCGGAGCTCGTGCCCATGACCAGCGGCAGCCCCGCGCCTACCTTAAACACCGGGTAGAGCTGAATCAGTGTGACAATACCCGCCACAAACATGGAATTCTGCACCAGCGAAATCTTGAGCCCGGAGTCCATCCCCACGATGCCGGCAATAATCAGAATCGCCGTGATATTCCCGAGGAACATCAGCGATATATGCTGAATCCCCAGAAATATGGCTTTTCCCAGCGGTACCTGGCCATCCAGCTTATAGATATTGTCGCCTGATACCTTTTTGTCCTTTTTTGTCTCTTCCATTCTTTTCTCCCTCTGTCACCTTTCTGGTTGTTATTACACTTCAAACATCATCTCGCCGTAGGTCGGAACCGGCCAGTGCTCTCTGTCCACAATGGTCTCGAGCTCGTCGACCGGGGCGCGCAGCGCCTCCATCGCCGGAAGGATGATGTCGTGATACTCTTTCGCAGTCTCCACCTTCTCGACTTTCTCCTTCAGATCGTCGAGCGCCTTCTGCGTCTCGGCCAGCAGAGAGCTCGCCCTCACAAGGATCTCCTGCTGAGCGGAAGTGTCCGCCTCCGCGTATGCACCCTTGACCGTGCTCATCGAAGAAGCTACGCTGTTGACAAAGGAAATCACAGCCGGAATATACAGCTTGGAAGCCATATCGATCATCGTCCGCGCCTCAATGTTGATCAGGCCGGCATACTCTTCCAGCTTGATCTCACGGCGGGCGGTCAGCTCACGCTCGGTCATAACACCCAGCTTTTCAAACATCTCTATCGTGCTCGGGCTCGTGTAAGCCGGAATCGCATCCACGATCGTCTTCATGTTCGGCAGGCCTCTCTTCTCCGCCTCGACAACCCACTCGTCCGAATAGCCATCACCGTTGAACACAATATCTTTATTTTCCTTCATTACTTTATAAATATAGTCGATCGTCGCCTTCTCGAAGTCCTCGGCTCCCTCCAGTGCGTCGCAGGCCTTGTTGAAAGCCTCCGCCATCATCGAATTCATAACCGTGTTCGCGTCGCCGATGGATACGGACGAAGCCACCATACGGAACTCGAAGCGGTTGCCCGTAAATGCGAAGGGAGAGGTGCGGTTCCGGTCTGTCGGATCCTTCGGCAGTACCGGCAGCGTGCTGACGCCGAGATCAAGCACACCCACATGCGAGCAGGGTAGCTCGTCAAATGGCACGCCCGCCACGATCGCGTCAACGATCTCGCCGAGCTGGTCACCCATGTAAATCGAGATAATCGCGGGCGGAGCCTCATTCGCGCCAAGACGATGGTCATTTCCGGTGTTGGAAGCCCCAGCGCGCAGGTGCAGGTAATGCTTCTTCACCGC